>JAIEMR010000100.1 GCA_019751935.1 Alphaproteobacteria bacterium | reverse complement strand
GCACAAAAACTGACTGGAATATGGGTGAATTTTTTATTCTTGCCAAATTTCAAAGAAAAGGTGTTGGATATCAAACGTAAGCGGACGACCAACCACCTCTGTTGGAAAGAGGTATGATCTGGCAAAGTGTTGAAAAAGGACAACGGTCAGGAGAAAGAAGATGTCAGGGAATTTGAAGCGTGAGGTTTTGAAGAAGAAGTGGGAAGGAATTATAAAAGGGCGTTACCAGAGCCCTTTAAGTTTTGAGTTTTACCTCCAAAGCCATCAGATATCAAAGTCCAATTTTTACAAATGGCAGAGACGACTGAAGGCTTCCTCACCAACGCCTTCTTTATCCTTTCTTGAATTACCTGCCTTAACGAAGGTTCCTCAGCCGGAGGTCTTTTCCTTAGAGATAGGCGTTGCAAAAGGCGGCTGCGTTAAAGTGAATATTCCCTTTGCAAAAGTGATTGAACTGGTAAAGGCCCTTTTGTAATGATGTTAATTCCGGAAGGAGGAAAGATCTACTTAGCCAGCACCTTTGTCGATTTGAGAAAATCCTACCAGACGCTGGGAATGCATGTTCAGCAGGTTTTAAAGGGGAATCCTTTAAGTGGCGATTTGTTTGTTTTTTATAACAGGCGCAGTGATTTGCTTAAGATTTTGTATTGGCACATGAATGGGTTTTGCCTCTGGCAGAAACGGATAGAAAAAGGGACTTTTAAAATTCCAAAAGATTTATCTTCCTTACAATTGGAGATAACGGCCTATCAACTGCATGGGTTAATTGGAGGGTTAGACTGGTCAAAGCAAGCTGAAAAACGGCTTATCTATCGTCTGTGCGGTTGAGGGAGTTTTAGGGTAGCTTTTTTCAAGCATCGTTTTCTGAATACCTTGGATGAGCCTTGAAAGAATCTCTTGAGTTTTACAAAGACTGCCGTGATCGGTCTCTGCTTCCTAATGATGTAGAGGTTTTAAAAGATATCATCGTTTATCAATGGGAAGTCATTGATAAGCTAAGGACTGACTTTCAAGATTATAGACAGAAAACAGATCTTGTGATTGATCAATTGATGAAAAAGATCGAAAGCTTAGACCAGCAAGTTTCGGCTTTAAAACGCAATCGATTTGGCCAGCGATCAGAAAAGAACAAAACTAAAAACAAACCCTCTTCTTCTTTAACGGAGGATGCCCCGGGTTCTAAGGCTTCCAACACAGTATCCAACCAGAATCATCGTGGCAGAAACCCTCTTCCTGAGCACTTAGAAAGAGTTCCAGTTGAGTATGATCTGAAGACAGAAGAAAAAGTTTGCCCTGACTGCCATGCATTTTTAACCCGAATCAATAACCTTGTCACGGAGCAGCTTGACGTTATTCCTGCTCAACTGATTGTTAAACAGCATGTGAGGGCTAGATATGCGTGCCGCAAATGCTATGGAGTTATCAAAACGGCCGAAATGCCAGCCCAACCTATTGATAAGGGCAGAGCCAGTGCTGAGTTATTGGCGCATTTGATTGTTGAAAAGTTTGATTATTATTTACCCTGCTATCGTTTGCAGAGATGGTTTCTCCGCCAGGGCGTTGATATCTCAAGGTCAACGGTGAGTGGTTGGTTATACAAGGCGGGAGTTTTATTAAAACCCTTAGTTGATTTCCAAAAAAATGAGCTGATCAGCTGTGGTCATATCTTTAGCGACGACACCACCATGCCAACGCTAGCCCCCGGAACAGGCAAGACAAAAATTGGCAGACTTTGGGTCTACACTCAAAGGCCAACAAAAACCCATGGGGGAATCACAATTTATCAGTACACCCCCACTCGCGAGGGAATCCATCCTGAAACTTTCTTAAAAGGGTTTAAGGGATATCTACAAGTTGATGCTTACTCAGGTTACAACGGCCTTTTTGCAGCCAACGATGAGGGAGAGATTCATTGTCAAGAAGTTGGATGTTGGGCTCATGCGAGGCGTAAGTTTGTCGAGCTTGTGACTCTTCATCCTGATTCCGTGGCTCAGGAGGTATTGGATCTGATCGGAAGTCTTTATGAAATTGAGAGACAGGCAAAAGAAGGGGGACTGACAGATTTAGGAAGGCGAGCCCTTCGAAAAAAGAAATCGAAACCGATTCTTAAAAAGATTTACAATTGGCTTCATCGCTACAAACCGGAAGTTGTTCCGAAAAATCCTCTAGGACAAGCCATTGCTTATGCTGTGAATAATTGGATAGCCCTGACACGGTTTTTAGGAGATGGGAAATTAGAAATTGACAACAACAGAGCCGAGAGAAAAATCAAGCCGATTGTTATGGGGCGAAAAAATCACTTATTTGTTGGAGGTGATCAGGGAGGAGAAACCCTGGCTATTTTCTACAGCGTTATTGAAACCTGCCGACAAAACGATGTGAACCCTGTCACGTATTTAGCGGATGTTCTTGAAAGAATCCCAACGCACCCCAACAAGCGGATCGAAGAGCTGTTACCCTATAATTGGAAAAAACTACGAGAACAGCAAGCCTCTGCTGCTGCCTAAAATCCCGCTCCTGATCTTAACATTTTTATCCCCAAAATCAAACCAGGTGGTTGGTCAACCGCTTACTAAAGAAAAACATATTCTTGCTTATCTTTCTACCTTTGCGAAAACAGATGGGAGTAATATTTGTGTAAGTTATACCAAAATAAACAAAGAAACGGGCTGGTGTAAAAGAACCATAACGTCGTCATTCAAAGCCTTAAAGAGAAAGGCTTTTTAAAAGAGACACAGCCAAGCAGTGCTCAAAAGAAAACACCGGCTATTTTTGCTATTAACTTAGAAAAGTTAGTGGGACTAGCGCATGACATGCATCTGATGCATGCCTTGCACCTGATGCATCCCATTCCTCATACAGGTGCACCACATGCGCCTAAACATAAGGATATTAACAAAGGAATATATAGAGCAGATTCTTCTCAGAACCATGACATATTTTTATTACCTTCCAGGGAAGAAGAAATTATATCTTCTGTGCAGGAAAGAAATTCTCAATTCCAGAATAGAGAAAATATTGTTAATTTCTCTAATTATTCAAAAAACAACTCTAGAGGAGTTTTAGATGAAAGCCAATCTGAGTATCGAAAAGATCAAGCCATAGCATTACAGCCTCAAAATAATTCGACTGAAGCTCGTGTGGCAGATGAAGAGAAACCTAGGAGTAAAATAAAGAATAAAAAACCTGCTTGCCGAGACAAAAAACAGAAAAATGATGAATTTTCTCTTCCAGATGGACGTTTTGCTTTAGATGATCGGACGCTTACAGTTTTGCCCGATTTAATACCTCAGTTGATAGAAGCAGGGTTACACCCTACTAAGATAACACAAGCTTGGAAAGATTTCGAAGAATACTGGCAAGAACAAGCTCATATACACAAGGGAAAGAAAACACAGCAGGGCTGGAAAAGAGCTTTTTTGCACAACGTTAAAACTTTCAAACAATCATCTTATTGGAAAAACGAAGCATCGGGTTATTGTAGCTCAGAAAATGTAGATATAGCTGCCACGATGGCCAAATATCCTCCCCATAGTTCCATACACCAATATTCAGCCCTGGTTTGGGAAGCGATCGGCTTTTTTCCGAAGCTTGATAATAACCGTGTTTAAGAGTTTTGAGTATGAATAATTCTAATCAAATAGAAAATTCACCTCTTTATCGAAACGAAGAAGCAGAACAAAAGCTTATCGCTTACCTCATGGAATTTGATCAGGCTTATTTCTGCGTTGAAGGACTACGAGCGGAATTATTTGCATTTCCTGATAATCAAACTGTATGGCAAGCCATAGAGTCTTGTACACACAAACATAAGAAAACAAGCTTTGCTTTAGTAAATGCTGAATTCTTACAAAACTCTCAGTATGAGAGCCTGAATGAATACTTACGGGACATAAGGCAATATGCTGTTCATCCGAATTTAGACAAAATAAATGACCAAATCCGTATCCTTACCGAACTTTGGCAAAAAAGAGAACGTTTAAAACTGGCACAAGGAATTCTAGAAAAGCTTCCTAGCTGTTCCGTTACTGAAATTGATTCTCTTATCGAACAGCAAATGTTCAATTCTTTTTCAAGCTTGCAATCGAAAGATGCTATTTCTCCAGAGAAAGGAATAGAAGAAGCCAAGAGAATGGCTCTTGAAGCTCACGAGAGAGCCAAAGAGGGATTACCCGTAGGCATCTCTACAGGCATTAGAGCCCTTGATAGAGAACTTGGAGGGCTAATTAATTCTAATCTTTATATTATCGGTGCTAGACCTGGTCAAGGAAAGACAACGCTTGCAACCCATATAGCTTTTCATGCTGCTAAACAGGGAATACCCGTTTTATTTTTTTCACTTGAAATGAAACAGGATCAACTTTTTCAGCGAATTATCATTTCCGAAATGAAAAGAACTCTATTTCCCTGGGAAATTATAAAAGGGACTCAAAACGAAATTTTGTTACAGAAATTTAATGAAACGGCTGAAAGCATTAAAAACGTCCCCTTTTTTATAGACGATACAGGATCTTTAAATATCAACACCCTTTTGAAACGGGCTGCCTACAACCATAAAAAATATAATATCGGTTTGATTGTGATTGATTACTTACAACTTGTTGCCGCTAAGGGAAAATTTGGAGAAAACAAACATAATGAGATTTCGGGTATTTGTGAGGCTATTAAAGGAATGGCACAAAACCTTAATGTTCCCGTAATTCTTTTATCTCAACTTAACCGAGAAAGTGATAAAAACCCAGGGGAAAGACCTCGCTTAAGCCACTTGAGAGACTCAGGTGGTATTGAAGCGGCTGGAAATGTGGTCATTTTTCCTTTTTTAAAAGAAGATAAAGAACCAGAACAAGAAGACCTTATTGTAAAAAAGCAAGGGACTTCAGATAAGTCTAAATGTTCTCAAGATTGTTTGATTATTGCAAAAAATAGGCAAGGTAGAGCCAATGTAGATGTACCCATAATGTTTGATCGCCCCATGTTTAAGTTCATGGATGTCAATTAATGATGAACTTAAATAGGTTCTCTGACATCCTGGAAGAAGAATTAGTTCAAACAGAGATTAATTTTAAGAGGGAGCTTAAAAAGCGATTAGGCTCACTGGACCTCAGCTCAACTTTTGCTTTTCGTGTCCAAACACTATTAAACAAGGGCATTCCTATTGCCGATACCCAAGAATACATTTTTGCTTGTATGCTGACAGGATTTATGGAAACAGATTTTTCTGGACTGTTTATAAAGCTCAAGGGCTTGTACTTAAAAGGGTTAGTTGAAAAGGGAAATACAAAAAAACTCTCAATAATAATTAAATTTCCTCATTGCAGAGCTGATTATGAAGAACGGGTGGGTATATTGATTAATAACGCTATAGATGTGGAAATAGCAGAAACATTAGCCTTTTCTTTTATGATAGCCAGTTATGTTGAAAAAAATTTACCCGAGATCCACAAAATCTTTAGATCAGCATACAAAATCAACAATGACACAAGTTAGGCTCCATCCACAAAAATTTACAGATATGTCATCAAAGCCTAAAACTTAATGGTTGCTCTCAATCAAAATAGTTATTGAAAAATCATAATAAATTAAACTTGTTGGGTGAAAAATTTTAAATATCTTTATGGCATTAAAAATGAAAGCAATTGAGATAAATTATGATGCCAAAATTAGGTGAGTTTTGTTGGGGCGAACTTTTAACTTCTGATATAAAAAAAGCTAAGGATTTTTATACCTCAGTATTAGGCTGGGAAACAAAAGATTTAGAAGTTGGAGATGAACCATATATAATGCTTATGTCAGAAAACAAAGGCTTTGGTGGTATAATGCAAATTTCCAATGATAAAGAAAATTTCATCTCTCATTGGATCAACTATATTGCTGTAAAAGATTTATCAGTAACTCTTGAGAAAGCAAAAAAATTTGGAGCTAGCCTTTTAAAGCCAATTACACTTCTTCCTGAAAAAGGACGTTTTGCAATTATTACGGACCCTACAGGAGCCACAATAGCTTTTTGGGAGTCTTTTTTAAGAACTTAAAAAATGTAAAATTAAGATACGGTGCTTAATAGATAGATAAGGTGGTTTTTAGAAAAAATTAAAATCCTATAGCTATAAATAGTAACCTTTAGAAAAGAAGACGATGTTTTGTCTTATATGATAAGTATAATCGCTAAAAGGTGTTTACTCAAGAAGAGTATTTTCTTAACCGCATAGCAAAAATCTCAGTGTCTTGCCGCCGCAATGGGCAGGTAAATGGGCGAAAGCCCATTAATGTGTATTCACTTGTGTAACTTAAGAGAAGCCACTGTGTTTTTCGGATTATATATCATTTCGTCTGGACTCTGAAATACCGCCACAAAGTTTTTTATGAGTCTTACTGAACACTCTCAACAACATAATCGAAACTATAGGCTATGGTTGCAATATCGGGATTATAGAAATTGACGTACAAGAAAATCTTATCCATATTTCATCTTATCTGATTGAAAAATGACTCTTGGTGTAACGTTATATATATGTTAAAAAAGAATGAGCATGCATTGCTCTTATACTCACCTTAGAGAGAGATTCCCTCTCAAATTTTGTGTCTGCAATAAGATAACGCAAAGAGAGTGTTAAAAAATTGATCGAGTGAAGGTCTTCGATGTGTATTTTGGCCTTGTGGTGACACAAACAAAGTAAGAGCAGACCAATACATCATTCAGGCACTGATTGCAGCTATTCATAAAAACAATTGGAACAAATAAATTGAATTGTTAGATAAATTTTTCACTTTTGAACAGATTCATCACATTCCATTTGAATTCTAAATCAATATCCTATCTTTTTATATCTATTTGATTCAAAATTTTCTTTCGTTTTCTCTTACAAATTCCGATAACAGCAAGCTCACTCCCTCAGCATTCAATGAGTTTACAAAGGTTTTTCTAATACTAAAAGATGCATCTCTATATTTTCTCCAATTTCTCTTAATATTATCTAGTGCTTTTTGTATATCTTTCTTTGAGAGGTCTTTTGAATCTAAAATGTATCCAAGTTTTAATTTTTTAGCTTTATGGGCATTAAAAGCCTGTTCTTCCATGTGAGGAATCATTATCATTGGTACAGCGAACCTGATTGCTTCGTATAAACTGCTGGCTCCAACATGTGTAATAAATAAAGAGGCTTTTGATAAAACATCTTCCTGTTCAACAAATTCATATATTTTTATTTTTTTAGATACTTTTTTCTCTAATAACTTATTATATACTTCTTTATTACCACCTGTAGATATTATAAGCTCATATGAGGTATTTTCAAAAAAATCTATTAATTTACTTAGTACATTGAAATCGCAATTAAATAGAGTACCAAAAGAAATATAAATTAGAGACTTGTCATCAAAACTCTTTTCTTTTTGTAGGATTTTTTTATTAGATCTATTACCCAAAAAGATTACATTTTTATTTTCTTTGAATTCTGTTTGAAAATCTGAAGAAGTGTAAGCTATTACTTTATCAGCGCCTCGACATGCAATACAATCAAGCATTTCTTTATAAGAAAAATTATTAGTATTGATAGGCGTTTTTGTAGAAATCTTTGCCCAGTCCTCAACGGGACGGAGCAGCATTATACTGGAACATATGGAAGGTATATTATATTGAGAAGCAATCAATTTACCCCATATAGCAAACTGGTCATACACTATAACATCAATATTATTAGTTTTCATGAATTCTAAGATAGTTGGCCATAACTCCATCATTACATCATTCAACGCCTGATATGCCAATGAAAGATCCATGCTCCTAGAATTTACTGGTTGGGCATTTTTCGCGGAGATACTATTATAATTAGCAAATTTAGCCCCAACTAATTCGATTTGGTTTTTGAATTGAGGTACGCTGAAATAAGTAACCTGTTGCCCTAGTTTAGTTAATGCCTCTACTATCTCAAGCGTTGGTTTGAAATGACCATAAGAAGGAGTCCCCATAAAAACATAATGAAACGGCTTTTCGGCTAATGTATCATTTATGAAATTAACAAAAATGATAAAAATCAAGATAGCTGACCTTAGTAGACTCATAGATTTATTCTTTATTTAAAAATTTTTCTGTAAATAGTAGAAAGCTTTTTGAAAACATATATAAAGATTTTTTATTGTAAACATTAAATAGTCAAAAAACTTCACAATACTTTAAGAAAAATACATAAGCTAATTACCTACAAGGCTTTGCCTTTATTTTCTCCTACAGCCAAGCTATCAATTAGCAACAATTCACAATTGTATAATCAATCAAAAGGTTTGTTATTCGGAAGCCCACAGTTTTGGGCTATTTAGCTACTACCCAAGACCACTTAACATCAAATCCATAGGGACTTCTTGAATTACTGGAGATTATTCGCAATCCTTCCGTTTCTTCATCTATTTGGAGAATACCTTCTATTTTCCCCCACATAGGCGCAAATGCTCCGTCAACATGGCTGTATCCTCGGAATACATTTGAACCGAAGACATGAATTATAACGGCATCTCCAACTGCTGGCTTAATATCATTTCTTATATGCCAAACGATACGGTTAGATTTGTTAGGATGCTGTTCTGGAGGAATCTTTATACCATTCCATTCAGCATCGCTAATTTCAATTTTTGGATCTGTAGTAGGAGTTGCGCGAAGTCCGTTGAATCCATTAATCCAATCTGCCTCTAGATAAAATTG
This sequence comes from Alphaproteobacteria bacterium, assembly GCA_019751935.1. Classification (GTDB taxonomy): domain Bacteria; phylum Pseudomonadota; class Alphaproteobacteria; order Paracaedibacterales; family CAIULA01; genus CAIULA01. Next base: position 521 of record JAIEMR010000100.1, on the reverse strand, counting down.
ATTTACATCTGCCGCATTAACTCTGGTCCATAAGACAGCGATTAAAATATATAATATCAGGAAAAATTTCTTCCACATAATTAATTTACCTTCTTTAAATTTTTCACTTTAGTCAGAAATGCACTAGATAACTTTCCTATTCATACCAATTTGAATAGAAATTTAAAATGCATCTAATTAAATCTCAAATACGCTTCTTTCTGCACGCAATGTAAATGATACAAATACTTTTAATTTGATAATATTTTTACAAAAAAACATTGAATAGTTTAATTTTTCAATTTTTTCTCCGCAATACTCTGGATTACATTTAAGTACCAGATCTTGGAGATCTATTTTTTAGGAATTTTATGCTGCTTTTTATTATAGTTTTTGCGTGTAATGTTATTATTAACAAATATTATTAAAACCATCAAGACTTGTTAGAAAACCAGTTACAATATAAAGTTCCAATCAAAAGCAGATAAAAAAAACGTATCTTTGTATTTTAATAAAAAAATTTCAAATTTTTGTCTTAAAGT
>JAIEMR010000104.1 GCA_019751935.1 Alphaproteobacteria bacterium | reverse complement strand
AAAAGGCAAAAATGATGAATCCACCTGGACGTCAATTCTGCACGCAGAAGGATCGGTTCAACATTTGAATTTTTTAAGCCAAGATGAAAAAGATATTTTTAAAACGGCCTTTGAAATTGATCAACGATGGCTTGTTAAGCTGGCTGCGGAAAGACAACCCTATATTTGCCAAGCTCAGTCGCTAAATTTATTCCTTGCATCAAACGTCCATAAACGGGACCTTCATCAACTCCATTTTTCAGCATGGCAGCTTGGCCTTAAAAGCCTTTACTACTTAAGGTCAAAATCCTTGCAGCGCCCTGAATCAGCACGATCGGAAGAAGTTTATAAGAACTTTTCTGCTGATGAATGCTTGTCTTGTCAATAACCACACCCCATCTTCATGAAAGGTTTTTATTATGCCTAATTTACTAACACCGAATCCAATTTATAAACCATTTTCCTATCCTTGGGCCTATGATGCGTGGTTAATGCAGCAAAGGATTCATTGGATTCCTGAAGAGGTTCCCTTAACGCAAGATATTAAAGATTGGCACAAGCAATTAACCCCGCAAGAACGTCACCTGCTAACTCAAATTTTTAGATTTTTCACCCAATCTGACATTGAGGTGAATAATTGTTACATGCAGCATTATTCAAGGGTTTTTCAGCCCACTGAAGTTAAAATGATGCTAGCAGCCTTTTCGAATATGGAAACAATCCATATAGCGGCATATTCCTACCTTTTAGACACAATCGGCATGCCAGAGGACACATATCGAGCTTTTCTTAATTATGAAGAAATGCGCAATAAATGGAATTATATGCAGCAATTTAACATGGGCACTCCTCATAATATCGCCATTACCTTAGCCCTTTTTGGCGCCTTCACAGAGGGATTACAGCTCTTTGCAAGTTTTGCAATTTTACTCAATTTTCCGCGTTTTAATAAGATGAAAGGAATGGGACAGATTATTTCCTGGTCTGTACGGGATGAAACCCTACACACCCATTCGATTATCAGACTTTTTCATACTTTTATTGAAGAAAACCCAGAAGTATGGAATCAAGATCTCAAAGATGACTTAATCAGGCATTGCAGAGAAGTTGTAAACCATGAAGATGCCTTTATTGATCTAGCATTTTCAGAAGGAGCAGTAGAAGGATTAACGGCTGAAGAAGTAAAACTTTATATCCGTTACATTGCCGATAGAAGGTTAAATCAATTACGATTAAGGCCTATTTATGATGTGACTAAAAATCCGTTAGGCTGGATGGATAGCTTGCTAAATGGTGTTGAGCATACAAATTTCTTCGAAAACCGGTCAACTGAGTATTCTAAAGCTGCCACTCAAGGAAACTGGGATGATGCCTTTGGAAATCAATGAAGAAGATTGCAAAATTAACGAAAGAAACCGAGAGTTACTCTTCGGTTTCTTTTATGAATGGCCTACTGTTTTAGTGAGAGCCAAAGTTTCAGAATTTGGCAATACTTTTGATAAAGAGCCTTCATCTCTTCTAGTTTTGGAAGTTTTGTTTGAAGAAGGATTAAGCTGATAGGGTTTAATCAAACATTCAGCAGGAATATCCCAGCTTTTGCAAAGCTTCCAGATCATAGCTATTGTCAAAGGGACTTCTCTATAGAGAACCTGAAAGGCTGTATCGGAAGACTCCAAAAGCTCGCTCAAATCTTCAAATGATTTCCCTCTTTGTTGCATATAATATCGTATTGCTTCTATTGGATCTGCAAATTCTATTATATTTCTTTCTCTTTCATAACTTTCTATACAAATAGCTAAAGTTTCAAAATAGTCATAATCAGATGAGCCATACTCAGCATTCCACAATTGGTCAATCATAGAAAGTGCTTCTTCAAAATCGTCTTTCGTTTTAATGGGACGAATACGCATGGCCCTGCTCCTGAAGAAATATTGACTGATTTTTTAATGACAGTATCTGATGCAAAGATCCTATTCCTTTAATCACTAAAATTTTTGCGTTGTAATGTAAAATTGAAAAAATATAGCAATCATTCGGTAAAAGCTCGAAACTAACAGCTTCGCCGCCTTTCATAATCATGGCCCTTGGAAAGTTTTTTAAAACATCTTGATAGCAACTCCATGTTTTTGCTTGAACTTCATAGCGCCAACATTTTAGAAATTGCTCTACTTGAGGGTGAGAATGACCAAACTCCTCTAATAAGGACGTATTTATTATTCGCATTACACAAAGATCCCCTTTCTGTAAGGTCCTACTCGTATAAAAATCCAAAAACTCTTAAAACTAGATTTTCCCCAAAAATTAGAAAAAATCTTATTTTTTCCCAGAAAGTCAAAAAGGTGTTCTTTTCTGCCTGCTTTACGGTGTAAGCTAGCTTGTCGTTAGCTACATTACGGGAAACCAGCCATGAATAACCCTTTGATTTTTTGCCGTTTATTCTCCTTCCAATCTCTAAACTTGCTCTTTAGTCTGAGAGTCATTTAGATATCGGATTGAGACGGTTAACCCTTTAGATTCGATGAGTACCATTATAAACTTTTCTTGTCAACCATGTAATATTTACTTGTATTCAACTAGCATGCAACTTTTTTTAACAACAGGGCGTTTTTATGAACCTAAAGTATCTTAAACAATTCCTTCAATTATCCGAATTTCCAAGCATGAGCCAGTATGCCCTTAAGGTGGGCGTCACTCATGCTCAAGTTTCTCGAATGGTTATTGAACTAGAAAAGGAATTTGGTTTTCAACTATTGGTACGTGATAAAACCCAAGGAATCTTAAAACTGACTAAAAAAGGGGAAACACTTGTAAAAAGGATTCCCTTTATTTTTCGTGAGATTGACAATATGCAGGCCCTTCTCAAGTCAGATCAAGATTTGGAGAGAGGCGTCTTTGATCTTTACACAACCGGATATCTTGTTGATTACTGGATAGCTCCTAACCTTGCTAAATTTAAAAAGGACAATCCTTTAATAACCCTCAATCTTTTTGGACGTGAGGAAATGCTTGCGCCGGAAGAAAAGAAAACGATGCTAACGGTTAGCGCACGCACAAAAGAAGATGAAGACTATGAGCAAATTCCTCTCCGTGATTTTCATATAGGTCTATGGGCAAGTGAAGATTATATCAAGCGAAATGGCAAACCTGAACATGTTGCAGATCTTGCAAGACATGTTTTGATTTGCTTTGAAAGGAAATGGCCGGAACGCTCTTATCCCACTATGAACTGGTACATGAATAATACTGATTTCATGCTCACACCTTCAAATGTCATCATTATAAGATCAAGCGTTGGGATTATGAAAGCGGCTCAAGCGGGTTTAGGTATCTTCTCACTCGCCGAAGAAAGCATCAAAACGATGGGAATGAAATTTGAAAGAGTCCTTCCTCATTTAGAAGGCCCTGTTGTTCCCATGTGTTTTTCTTATCCCAAGGCATGGAAAGATCATGTGAGCATCCATAAAATTAGAGAGTTTTTGTTTAACACCTTTAAAAAGGAACTCTGAAAAAATGAACAGAAACGCCATTGCGGCTATCTCAGGGATAATATTTGAATCCTATAACAATACATTATACGGATTCTTTGCTGTTATTCTTGCACCTGTTTTTTTCCCCCCGAATGAATACCTTTCTTCCATTTCGGCAAGTTTTCTTGCCTTTGCTGCTGGTTATCTAGCGCGCCCTATTGGAGGGATTGTTTTAGGATTTATTGGAGATAGATTTGGCAGAAAAAGAGCTCTTCTTTTATCTTCTTTGCTAACTACTGTCCCAACTTTTATTATTGGAATCTTACCTTCTTATGCATCCATTGGAGTGTTAGCCCCAATTTTATTAATTTCTTGTAGACTTGTACAAGGTGTTGCGATTGGAGCAGACTACACGGGCTCCATTATTTATATTGCAGAGCAGAATGGAATTAAAAACAAGAATTTTGTTACATCAATTCTAGTTGCTATGGGGTTCTTTGGAGCTGCGCTTGGCCTTTTTGTGAGTCTATTATTTTCCTTTGTTTCTATATCAGATTGGAGCTGGAGACTTTCTTTTATCTTTGGTTCTGTCGTTGGAATTGTAATTTGTTTCATGAGACTTAAGATGGAAGAATCTTCTGCGTTTCAATATACAAAAGACCAAAATTTGCTCGAAAAAAACCCTATATTATCCACTTTTAGAAGCGACAAAAAACAGCTAGTTGCCAGTTGTATTTTAGGAGGAGCCAATTTAGTTCCCATTTATCTTGCAACTGTTTATATGAATGTCCACCTAAAAGACTTAGTTAGTCTTTCTACGTACGCGATTCTCATTGATAACTTATCTATCTTTCTAATTGGAGGAATACTCGTTATTTGCTCTTCAAAACTAATCTCTAGATTTGGTGAGATAAACATAATGAATGCGTGTATGTTTTGGTTTATCTCTCTTTCAATTCCTCTTTATACATGGTCATTTTCTCACATCTCTATAGCGACTCTTCTTTTACTCCAGGGCTTTCTAATCATTGGAGATGCATTTCAAATTAGTGCACTAGCAATTTTCTTACCAAAACTATTCCCCTCCAGTCGTCGTTACAGCGGTCTTGGGTTTAGTTATGCTATGGGACAAGCTATCTTAGGAGGAACAACACCGTTAATTGCATCTTTATTGGTTGAAAAAACAGGGCAAACAGCTGCCCCAAGCTATTTCTTGTGCGTCGTAGCTATCTTTTATGTTGTGGCAATTGCAATCGTAAAACGTTCTTTAATCCAACCAACACCACTCACCCAAAAAGAGCTTGCGTAGGATATTTAAGAAGAACTGCTCTGTAACTGAGCAGCTTTTACGGTATTGATAAGGAGGTTGCTAATTGTCATAGGACCAACCCCTCCTGGAACTGGTGTTATAAAGCTCGCTACAGTGGCTGCTTCTTTGAAATTAACATCACCTTTCAGGCAAGAAGTTCCGCCCTCGAGCTCTACACGATTAATTCCTACATCAATCACAACCGCACCGTTCTTAATGTAGTCACCGGTTATAAACTCAGGAGAACCAATTGCTGCAACAAGAATATCCGCTTTTGATGAAATTTCTTTTAAGTCTTTGGTTTTTGAATGAGCAAGAGTCACAGTCACATCATAGTTGGTTAAAAGAGCTGCTAAACTTCGCCCTACCAACAAAGATCTTCCAATAACAACAGCCGTTTTCCCCTGGATATTTTTCTCTACAGACTGAATCAGCTGCAAGCACCCTTGTGGTGTGCAAGGAACAAGCAATGGTTTTCCCATCAAAAGACGACCTAAATTATAGGGATGAAGACCATCAACGTCTTTTTTTGGGTGAAGAGTTTCTAAAATTTCTTGTGTATTTAAATGCTGAGGTAATGGCAACTGCACTAAAATACCATGCACGTCTTGCCTAACATTTAATCCACGAATCAAATTAAGAACATCATCTTGAGTCACATCAAAAGGCAATTGATGAACCACAGAATGAATGCCGACTAGCTCACACGCTTTTTTCTTGTTCTGAACATAAATACGGCTAGGTGGATGATCCCCTATCAACAATACATGCAAAGATGGCTGTATACCTGTTTGATTCAAAAAAGCTTTAACTTGCTCAGCGGTTTCTTGTTTTTTCAAAAAAGCTAAAGCTTTACCATCTATTAGTTGAGCCATCATAGAGAAAGTTTAAAAACTCCAATAAGTTTATAAATATAGCTTTTTATAAAGAGATAACGATCCTCGTCATCACGAAGCTCCAGAGGAGCTGTGTGATCCAGTGTATTTTCTGGGTGACCACGCAACTCTGTTGCTCGCCATGACGAAAAATGCATATCATTTTATACTGGCCCTGCTATAGGAACTAAGCTGGGAACCTATGGACAATCTTTTCAAGCACCCCTTGGATAAAATAGATACTAAAAATCAAAACAAGAGGCGAGAAATCCACCCCACCTAAATCGGGAAGAAATCGACGAATAGGAGATAAAAGTGGCTCAATCAATCTAAACAAAACGGTATGAATGCTATAAACAAACCGGTTATAGCGGTTGAGCACATTAAATACCTCAAGCCACCCCATGATAACATAGATAATCAAAAGAAATTGATAAAGATCAATAATCTTAATAATAACCGTTAATAAAGGCACAAAAATTATATCCATAGTTATCCTTTTTGATGAGTGTCTTCTCTAATACCTACCTCAGCTAAGCACAAGATGCAAGTGCCTCTAAACTTATTTCCTGACCTAAAGCGGACAAAGCTGTTTGTAGAATATTATTTGCAGTTAAACCAGCAATCTCATATTGTTTTTGAGGCGTGTCATGATCAATCAATCTATCCGGCAGCGTCATTGGCCTTATCTTTAAACCTTGATCAAGAATCCCTTTGTTGGCTAAAAGGTGTAATACTTGACTGGAAAAACCGCCAATTGAGCCAGTTTCAATTGTAATGAGTACTTCATGGTTTTTTGCTAATTGAAGAATCAAATCCTCATCTATGGGTTTTGCAAACCTGGCATCGGCAACAGTTGTCGAAAGTCCATGAGCTCTTAAAAATTTTGCCGCAATAAGTGATTCATGTAAACGGCACCCCAAAGATAAGATGGCAATTTTACTTCCCTCTTCTAGTATCCTTCCTTTGCCAATTTCTAAAGGTATTCCTCTTGCAGGAAGCTCTACCCCTACCCCCTCACCTCTTGGATACCTAAAGGCTGAAGGACGGTCATCAATAGCAGCTGCCGTTGCTACCATGTGCTTTAATTCTGCCTCGTCAGCTGCTGCCATAACAACGATATCAGGCAAACAACATAGATAAGAAAGATCATAACTGCCTGCATGTGTTGCGCCATCAGCGCCAACAAGACCAGCCCGATCAAGTGCAAACCGAACAGGTAATTTTTGTAAAACAACGTCGTGGACAACCTGGTCATAAGCTCTTTGTAAAAACGTGGAATAAATCGCTGCAAATGGTTTAAATCCTTCACAAGCTAGGCTTGCTGCAAAAGTCACCGCATGTTGTTCAGCAATCCCCACATCAAAACACCGATCAGGAAAGCGTTTTGCAAACAAATCAAGTCCTGTTCCAGAAGGCATCGCTGCCGTGATTGCGAGTATCTTGTCATCGCGTTCAGCCTCTTCGATTAGGCTTTCTCCAAAAACTTTTGTATAGGAAGGGGCAATTGCTTTGGGCTTTGCTTGTTCACCCGTCACAATGTCAAATTTGCTAACACCATGGAATTTGTCAAGAGCCTCTTCGGCTGGCGCATATCCTCGTCCTTTTTGAGTCACCACATGGAGAAGAATGGGTCCTTTTTCACTCCAGTCATGGGCGTTTTTTAATACAGGCAACAGATGATCTAAATTATGGCCATCAATAGGCCCTACATAATAAAAACCCATTTCCTCAAAAAGCGTGCCGCCTGTCATCATTCCGCGCGCATATTCCTCAGCTCGTCTTGCTGCTGTTTCGATAGATTTTGGTAAATGGCTAACGACTCCTTTCGCAATTTCACGAAGAGAATGATAAGGACCTGAGGAGAGAAGCCGTGAGAGATAACCACTCATAGCACCAACTGGCGGAGCAATTGACATATCATTATCGTTTAAAATGACAATAAGACGGCTAGACATAGAACCAGCATTATTGAGCGCCTCATAAGCCATACCTGCACTCATGGAACCATCGCCGATGACTGCAATAACGTGATTATTATCCTTTTTTAGATCACGCCCTACAGCAAAACCAAGAGCCGCTGAAATTGAGGTTGCTGCATGAGCAGCCCCAAAAGGATCATATTCACTTTCACTGCGACGTGTAAAACCAGAAGGACCACCGGCCTGACGCAACATTTTCATAGCATCACGTCTGCCTGTTAAAATCTTATGAGGATAAGCTTGATGCCCCACATCCCAAATCAATTTATCATGAGGCGTATTAAAAATATGATGGAGCGCAACGGTCAGTTCAACAACCCCAAGGCTGGCCCCTAAATGCCCACCCACGCGTGAGACAATCTCAATCGTTTCTTGCCTGACTTCCTGTGATAATTGCTTAAGTTCAGCGAGTGTTAAACCTTTTAAATCATGAGGATAATGAACCTTATCCAACAACTTAATACTATTATTCATAAAAATTCATCCCGCAAAGGTTACTCTCCTGTTACGTCTGACAATCTAAAGACTCCTTCTCTAAGGTGCAAATATTTTTTCACCTTGCAGCAAAACTTTACGTGTGCTAATTAATGTGCGATTTTAATAAAATTATCGTAAAACAAATGACTTTGATAAAGCATTCAGAAACCAAGTTAGCCAATCATCTTGTTCACGCCCTGAATCATAACAGATTAGAGCTTCATGCCCAACATCAAGTTGACATAATAACAAGAAAAGTAGTTGGTGCCGAGGTTTTTTTACGTGTTCCAGAGCAAATGACTCAATCAACAAGGTGGCCTATTGCTACTCCTTTTAATATTCCAAGACTTGAAACAGAGGAATGGATACAAGTCGCAAGCCATCAAGGCCTTATTGGTAGCATCACGCAATGGCTCGTTAAAACTGTTGCTATTTTTCTGAGCGAGAATCCAGAAGTGAATATTCCTCTCTCATTTAATGCCCCTCCCTGCGTTATAACTCCAGACTTTGTGAAGTACATTGAAAAAATAGTAAAAACATATAATATTTCACCTTCCCTACTCTGCATAGAAATCACAGAATCAGAAAAACCTTCTGATATAATTTTATTAGGGAACGTTATCAATGAACTCCGTTCAAAAGGAATCAAAGTCGTTATTGATGATTTAGGATGCGGTTATTCAACTATGTCATATTTAGTAGATCTTAATGTTGATGCTGTAAAAATTGATAAGAACTTTATTCAAAAAGCACCCTTTCATAATGGAGCTTTTGCCATTTTGAAATCACTAATTGATTTAGCTAAGGCAATCAACCTAAAAGTCATTTGCGAGGGCGTAGAAACTGAACATCAATTCGAAATCGTTAAAAACCTTGGCGCTGACGTAGTGCAAGGATACCTTATTAATCGCCCAGCCCCCTTAGAAAAAGTCCTTATAAAAAAGAACTGGGACAAAGAAGAATCCGTTCATTAAATAGCAGCCCTCCTTAAATCTAGACTGTTACAGCTTCTTTATGTGCAGCAACAAAGGCATCTTCCTAACCTTTGTGAGCAGCAATGCCTTCCTCTAAAGACTTAGCGGCACCTGCTCCCTTAGAAGAAACTATCCCTTGTAGCGCTGCCGCCGCTTCCACTGGAGGCGT
>JAIEMR010000205.1 GCA_019751935.1 Alphaproteobacteria bacterium | reverse complement strand
TTGAAGACGAGTCCAAATATTATCGAATTCTTTTTTGACCATTGATTTTGGAAGATCAAAATTATAAACCTCAGCCATTGCGTCAAGAATGTGTCTTTTATGGTAAAGCCTTGTAAGATTCAAACTATCTTTTTGCAAGCTTTCTTTAATCTTTGAACGTAGATCTTTTAAGTCTTCACAACCCATCTCTTTGGCAAAAGCTTCATTGATTTCTGTTTTTTCTGGTGCCGAAACTTCAACAATTGTAGCCTCAAATTTGACAGTCTTTCCCGCTAATGTCTTATCTGCGTAATCAGCTTCGAAAGTATGATCAACTGCAACAGTCTCGCCTTTTTTATGACCGCTAAGTTTGTCCTCTACAAAGTTTAAACCAACTTCATTTTTACCAACGACAATTGTAATCCCCTTGCCGCTGAAGGATTTAATTTGTTTTTTATTATCGGTGCAAACAAGATCAATCTTAACTTGATCACCTTCTTTAATTTTATGGCTATCAGCAACTTCTTTAAATTTAGTATGACGTTCGGACAGACTTTTTAAAGCATCCTCGACTTCTTTTTCGCCTATTTCAACAATAAGGCTATCAATTTTTATATCTTTAAAATCTTTCAGTTTAATTTCTGGAAAGGCCTCCATAGTAATAGAAAAACTAAAGTCTTTTCCAGCAGCGTACTGATTAACATTCTCGTAAGAAGGCTGAACAGCAAGGCGAAGAGCATTATCCTTTACAATTTTTTGAGTCGCTTCTTTAATCAGATCTTCCAAAACATCTTGCTCTGCTTGAAGAGAATAGCGTTGCTCTACTATATTCAAAGGAACTTTCCCTGGTCGAAAACCATCAATGCGAATGTGTTTTGCTTTTTCCGCTAACCAAGCCGAAATCTTCTCAGCTATTGTTTTAGAAGGGATTGTTACGCCAAAATCCTTAGTCAAACCAGTTGATTTTTTTTCTTCGATATTCATCCTAATTACTACCTTAGCATCATATTTATGGTGCGGGCGAAGGGACTTGAACCCCCACGACTTTCGTCACCAGAACCTAAATCTGGCGTGTCTGCCAATTTCACCACGCCCGCATAGCGCTTTGAAACGTCTTTTTCAAAACAATGTCCTTAACAAATAACAAATCCATCCGTTCAGATCAAGCTTATACTGACGTTCTTGCTTAAGAACCTGTATTCATAAATTTGGCCCTTGAAAGAGGCAGCCCCGTCAACAATTCAACAAATAGCTGAAAAATATAAAAAACTAATCCAATTAGTTTAATAAAAATTTAATAAAATTAAATGGGATAAAATTATATTTGACGCAAATTATTTCTTTTGCGGATGATTAATATGCAAGGAAGACATAACTGACCTGAACATTAATCATAGCAATAAGAGTAGGAATTGCCGATGAAACAAAATCACCCTTGGACGGAACAAGAACTAAGCCAAATTAAAGCTGATTATCTTAAAGGTGAAAAAATTAAAATAATGGCCCATAGACTAAACCGAAGCGCAAATTCCATTAACAAAGCACTTAGCCGTTATGGTATTCGGAACTCAAAGATTCCAACCAAAGGATACATAGAATGGGACCCGGCCGCCAGCTATTGCAGGGGAAAAATTCCTCCTATTATTGAGCATAAATCCCTTAAACCCAAAGAAAAAATATTTAAAAACACATCGTCTCATTCCTTTAAAACTCTAAAAAGAATCAAAAAGATTAATCAAGACAATCCTTGGGTCTCCTTGCGAGATGTAGTGGATTATATCAAAAGCAAAGGCATTGGCATTCAAGCTTTCCGTTTAAATGAAAGCGCCATTCCTTCTGCCTATAATGAAGCTACCTTCTTTTTAGATCACAAACCTTGCAGTCCATTAAAGGTTGCTCTTTTTGCCAACAAACTGCGCCTTGAGGAAGGGAAACAAACTTTTTTAATAAAGGGGGTCACATGGTAAACTCTTTTTCTTCTTTTAAAATTAAACGTGGTCGTCCATCAAAAGAAAAAAGAGAATCAGACAAAGGAACTCCAGAACTTCAGGAAAAGAGAAGAGCAATTCTTCTCTCCCATTTAAACCAAACTTCATTAACTGAAAGTGACGACATTCAATCCAAGATAAAAGGAGGATGCTTATTACACCGTCTGTATATCCAAGGAGAACTAACTGAAAGGCAACTTAAGATTGGGATTTCTCTTCGAAAACTATATCACAAAGCCTTTCGCAGTATGGGTATCCAAACTCATCTAAAAAGCATCAATGGTCGTCTTGGACAATTAAAGGGAAGAAATCTTGAGGCTTTTGAATCACCACTTATAGAGAAAAAATGGAGGATGATCGCCAATTTTCTCTCAAATCTCAAACACTCACGAAAAATATCATCAAACATTCTGAGTCTGATACTTTACGATGAAGGAGAAATAACAGTTAACAGTGACAAATTAGCGCAAATTTCAATAAAAATGGTGCAATCAACTCTGGACGAGATAGAAAAAATGATCAATAAGTGGAACTGATGCTTAATTTACAGAAAATTGCCATGGAAAAAGAAATAAAACGAAAAGGAGGGAGAACCCTAAAAGATGTTCCGGATGAAATACGAGAACAACTCAATCAGGGGACTTTAGAAACAGCGAACCTTATGGAGGGTCTATCTGTAGACTTCTCCCTTCTTTTAAAAAACACCTTGAACCATTCTCTTCCAAGCGACATCCAAGATTCTTTACAAAAACTAGGTATAACTCAAAAAATGAAGGGAATGGCCCTTTATCTAGTAGAAGAAGGAGTCTCTTTTGAAGATCTTCTAACTCATTCTTCTGACACACTTAGAGGATGGGCTGCTTATATGATTGCTCATTCATCACATTTAAGCGTAGAAGAAAAACTAACAGCCGCTGAATGCCTCGCCAATGATAGTCATTTTGGTGTGAGGGAATGGGCGTGGCTTGCGCTCAGACCTTACTGCGTGCAAATGCCCATAAAAATGATAAAACTTTTAGAACCTTGGACAAAACGAACTGATAATTTCAGGCGTTTTGCAAGCGAGATAACCCGCCCCAGAGGAGTATGGTGTGCCCACATTCAGCAATTAAAAGACGATCCAGAACTAGCCTTACCAATTTTATCAAATTTAAAAGCAGATCCCTCTAGATATGTACAAAATTCGGTGGCAAACTGGTTGAATGATTCTGCAAAATCTAAACCTCAGTGGGTAAGAGATTTGTGTAGGGAATGGCAACAGCACAGCAGTACACCAGAGACCCTTTATATTTGCAAAAGAGGGCTTAGGAATTGCTAAAAATCAGATACCAGGGAGCCGTACGAAGAAAATGAAATTTTGGACAGTTGACGCATTTAGCCATGAAATTTTCCATGGCAATCCAGCTGGAGTTTGCATTGTTGAGCAATTTCCAGAAGAAGATCTCATGCAAAAAATTGGAGCTGAGATTAATTTATCAGAGACAGCTTTTGTCATCCCAAAGCAACATGGCCACTATGATATCCGCTGGTTTACACCAACAACGGAAGTAAATCTTTGTGGGCATGCTACCCTTGCTGCCGCCCATATTTTATGGAATGATCACGGCATAGCCAAAGAATTTGAGAAAATTTATTTTGACTCCCATAGCGGCATTCTAGCTGCTCAAAATAATAAAGACTCGATCACTCTTGATTTTCCAGCGTATGGCGCTGAACTCATAAGTATGCCCGATGGACTAGCAGAAGCTTTAGGAATTTCACCTATTGCTGTTAGTAAAGCTCATGACGATTACATCGTAGAATTACACAGCGTAAAAGCAGTCAAAAAATTAACTCCTGATATTTCTAAGCTTAAAGAAGTTAACTGCCGCGGCGTTATTGTGACAGCTTCTGGAAATGAGGGTGATGAGTATGATTTTGTGTCCCGTTTTTTTGCGCCTCGCGTTGGCGTAGATGAAGACCCCGTTACAGGTTCTGCTCACTGTAAACTCGCCCCTTATTGGGCTGAAAGACTTGGAAAAAATGAATTTTTAGCCTATCAAGCCTCAAAACGAGGTGGTATTTTAAAAATCCGCTATGAGCACGAACGTACCTTTTTAACAGGAGAAGCCGTAACAGCTTTTGCTGGAAAATTTTTAAATATTAAAAAGTAACAGAGCTAGCTTTCTCTGGCTTATACTATAGGCCTACACTTTGATTTACAGTTACTCGTCATGGCGAGCAACGGAGTTGCGTGGCCATCCAGGAAATACACTGGATCACCACGGCGCCATATGGCGCCTCGTGATGACGGAATCTCTTATTGTGAGAGCAATAAGCAGAAACTTGCGCACTATAAAAATAACATTTAATTTGAGATTTATATTGCCTCTAGAAATAAATCGTTAACCATTTGTGTAGTATAAAGAACAGAATAATAATTTATTTCTGGTACACAAAATCAAATGGAACATTTAGGGACTGCACAACACAAGAATGCTTTATATTTAGACAACATGCTCCCATTATGTGCCCAGTATGACGGCTTTATTGTAGATTTATGGGGAGTTATTCATAACGGCAGGGAGCTTTTTCCGGGAGTAAAGGATTGCCTGACTTCTCTTCATGAACAAAATAAAACCGTTGTATTTTTAACAAATTCTCCCCGTCGCAGTCACAATATAGTTCACTTACTGGACTCCATGGGAATAGAAAAAAATTTATACAAAACTATTTTCTCCTCGGGCGACCTTCTTTATAAAGATCTTTTGTCATCTACAGATGAAACTTTAGAAAACACTCAGCCTCGGTGTCTCTGTATTGATGAGTTAAATGATCATACTTTTTTTGAGAATTTAAATATTGAACTTGTTGAAAGCATTCACAAAGCTGATTTTCTTCTTATCACCACCATCAGTGGCCCTGTAACAGAAGCCATGCATTATCAATCAATGCTAAAGATGGCCGCAAAAAGAGAACTTCCCCTTATTTGCGCCAACGCTGATAAAACAGTTTACGTAAACGGCCATGAACATGTAAGACCAGGCCTTTTAGCTGAATGGTATCAATCCTATGGGGGGCGCGTTTCTATTTATGGAAAACCTGACAAACGAATGTTTATGGAAGCACTAAAGCACTTCCCTAATGTGCCTGCGAGTAAAATTTTAATGGTCGGTGATAATTTTGATACTGATATTAAAGGCGCTCTCAACGCAGGTTTAGATTCTGCAGTCGTTATTAGCGAAATGACAGGATCCTTTTATAATTCTGAAACACATACTTTAACGTTAGAAAAGTTAGAGCCCCTGATCAAAGCACATCCAGAACAATCCATTTATTGCATTCCTGGGTTTGCAGTTTAAGAACTGATATTCTCAAATTTGGCTTTTATCAAAAAGGCAACGTTTCAGACAAACGTCCGCCTATGCGAACAGGGTGTATAGAAACCGCAAGCCCCGTTTTATCATCTGTTTCCACATAAACGCCACATAAAGTCGCTTCGCCTTGTGCTGGGGTCATCCGCTCAGCAGGTGGCATCTTGCGAGTAAATTTGAATATCGGTGTTTCCTTTTTCATCCCAACAACCGAGTTATAATCGCCGCACATTCCAGCATCAGACTGATAAGCTGTGCCACCATCCAAGATCATTGTATCTGATGTTGGAACGTGGGTGTGGCTTCCAACTACAAGACTAACCCGACCATCACAAAAATGGCCCATTGCCATTTTTTCAGAAGTCGCTTCACCATGAAAATCAAGCACGATCGCTGAAACAGTTGACCCTAAAGTAAATTTTTTTAAAAGAGCATCAACGCTTGAAAAGGGATCTTCGCTCGCGTCCATAAACAGACGAGCCATTGCATTAATGACTAATACAGTTTGCCCTTTAGTCGTTGTGTGCAGGGTAAAACCTTGCCCAGGACTGGAAGGCAAAAGATTTATAGGCCGCAGTAAGTTTTTATCCTGATCAATATAGCTAATAGTTTCGCGTTGATCCCAGATGTGATTGCCCGTTGTGATGACATCAACGCCTGCTTTATAAAAATCCCTACAAATGGAAGCATTAATCCCAAAACCATTAGCGGCATTCTCTCCATTAACAATAACGCAATCAAGACTTAAACGTTCACGCAATTTTGGAATATTCTGCAGGACAGCTTCTCTGCCACTTCTGCCAACCACATCCCCACAGAATAAGAGGCGCATATGTTTTTTAGCCTTTTTAAATTATAAAAATTAATTATAAGATCTAACAGGTCCCGTCTCTTTTTACGAGTTTTTTATGAAGAAAATTATGGTTTTTGGAAGGCCTGGGTCTGGGAAAACTCACTTTGCAGAAAGATTGGGGGAAATTCTCAAAATCCCTGTCTTTCACTTAGATAAATACTTCTACCTCGCTAATTGGCAAGAAAAACCAGAACAAGATTTTTTAAAAGATCTTTACGAGATTTTAAAAGAAGACGCGTGGATACTAGATGGGAATTGCATGCATTCCCTACCCCTTCGCTTAAAGCATGCGGATACCATTATATACTTTAAAATGAATCGGATTTTATGTCTTTACAGGATCTTAAAGCGTTTCATCATCAGGCGATTTTCTGCTCAAACTTTTCCAGATCGAGCAAATAATTGCCCAGAACGCCTTTCTTTGAAACTTCTTGTTTATACCTGGAATTACCATAAACGTTGGAATTCTCTTATTGAAAAATACCGAGGAGAAATGCCCTTGAAATTATGGATATCAGTGAGGACTTCTTATGAAATTGGAATGTTTTTAAACAGGTCCCAAAAATCTGGCCACCGCCTCTAAGTCTTCCTTGGTATCTACACTGTGGGGAATTTCACCAACAATACCAACATCGATTCGCATGCCATCTTCAAGAGCGCGGAGTTGTTCTAATTTCTCTGTTTGCTCTAAAAGAGACGGCTCTAGGGAAACATATCGCTCTAACGATGACATTCGATAAGCATAAATACCTATGTGATGATAATATTCTGTTGCTCCATAAGGAATTGGTGACCTTGAAAAATAAAGAGCTCTTCCTATGTTTGGTTTAACAAACGTTAAAGCTATTTTCACCACATTTGGGTTTTCTATTTGCTTTGGATCTGAAATGGGAACAGCTAATGTTCCGATATCAACTTTAGAATTTTGAAGAGGCTCCAAAACGGCCCTTAAAGATTCTTTTGAAACAGTGGGTAAATCACCCTGCAAATTTACAATGATAGTATCCTTGGATAAATTTGATCGACTTCGAACTGCTTCATGAATACGATCAGTACCGCTTGGGTGATTGGGATTCGTTAGAATAGCTTTTCCACCAGCCTCTGTGATAATATCTGCAATCTCTGCGCCACAACAAGCAACTACAACCTCCCCTATATCTGCTGCCATAGCTTGTTCCCAAACTCTAAGGATCATCGGTTTTCCTTGAATTTCCACAAGTGGCTTATTTGGCAAACGAGTTGATGCCAAACGTGCAGGAATAACAATTATAGGCCTAGGCATTTAAAATCCTTAAGTGAAAAAAAGATGTTAAAGAAATCTAAGAATATTTTTCCCTTCACACAAGATTTTATTTTTACTGCTTCATATTATCAGAATACAAAACAATTTTAAAAATTGCATAGATGTTGACATATAATACTAAGAATGGTATAGACAACCTGCTGTTGCGTATAATAAAAAGTAATAATGCAACAGCATAACTTTGCTTTTTAACTTCTGGTTTTTAAATTTTTATGGATACTCATATTCCGGTCCTTCTTCGAGAAGTGGTTGAGGCCTTAAATCCAAAAGATGGTGGCGTTTATGTTGATGCAACTTTTGGTGGTGGTGGGTATACGCGCGCTCTACTTGAAGCAAAAAATTGCAAAGTTATCGGCATAGACCGCGATCCAGACGCTGCAACACGCGCAAAATCTTTTAAAAATGAGTTTAAAGATCGATTCGAATTCATCCCTGGAGTGTTTAGCGAATTAGACACTCTTCTGCCTCAAAACCAGACTTATGATGGTATTGTCTTTGATTTTGGCGTCTCATCTTTTCAATTAGATCAAGCTGAACGTGGCTTTTCCTTTCGCTTTGACGGCCCTCTTGATATGCGCATGTCAAAGGATCAAGGTGGCCCAACAGCTGCAGAAATCCTTAATACTTACCCTGAAAATCAACTCGCCGAAATTATTTATATATACGGAGAAGAGAAAAAAGCGCGAATTATCGCCAAGACAATCGTCGAACAAAGGAAGACAAAGCTTTTAGAAACAACTCAAGAATTCGCGAAACTTGTTCGTTCGATTGTAAGACGTCATGATGGAATTGATCCAGCCACATTAACGTTTCAAGCCTTGCGTATTTTTGTAAATAATGAGTTAATAGAAATAGATACCTCATTAAAGAAAACGTTTAATTTATTGTCTGTGGGTGGAAAAGTGATCACAGTCACCTTTCATTCTTTGGAAGATAGACTTGTAAAAAACTGGATGCGAACAAATGCGTTCGCATGCACACGCCCAGGCTATGCCCTAAAAGCTTTGTTCTCAAAGCCCCTGTCTCCTAGTCTGCAAGAAATAAAAGCAAACCCCCGATCAAGATCGGCAAAAATGAGAGCAGCCACTCTCGTTCCTTTAAATGAAAAAGGAACTCCTCCATGATGCGCCGTTCTACGTTAATTGTTGGTGGATTATCAATAATCATTGGGCTTGCTTTGTTTAAAACAAAATATGCTGTGATGGCGTTAGAGCAGCAACATCAACAAATAAAGAAAGGCATTCAAGAAACGAATGAGGCACTTCATGTGCTCAGAGCTGAATGGGCCCATCTTAATGACCCGAGCCGTTTGCAAATTCTTGCACAAAAATATCTTGATATTGCCCCTATTGGCAGCACTCAATATGTTTCATTTGAAGATGTTGCGAGCAAAGATGGTGGATATGACCGTAAAGCCTTAGAAGATTTAATTGCCAAGGCAGTCGCAGACCCTAAACCTTTTGCATCAGATGCGGATTAGGGGATGAAATGAAACATTTTATTAAGCGCCCTTTCCGTAGTGTTGCAAAGCACCTCAGCCTTTGGCATCAAGTCGTTCACCAACGCTCTCTTTTAGAAATGGCACGTCAACGTGTCTTTATTGCAGGAAGCTTGGTTGCAGTTGCTTACCTTTTGATATGTGGCCGTCTGGTTGATGTGATGGTATTGCGTTCATCCAAAAATGTTTCTCATGCCGTTTCAGAGCGAATTGCTACATTGCCTAGAGCAGACATTGTGGATAGAAATGGTGAAATTTTAGCAACTCACCTTGTAACTGCCTCTATTTATGCAAATCCAA
>JAIEMR010000028.1 GCA_019751935.1 Alphaproteobacteria bacterium | reverse complement strand
GTGAGTTTGTACACTTTTGTTCGGGTAGGTTGCTAGAGGTGATTGGTAACAATCATCCCAGAGGAATGATCATCCAAGGGGATTGCCCCTGGACAGAACCCGGCTTATAGGTCACCTGAATTTCTTACAAATATGCAAGGGCAGTACTTGCTTTACTTGCCCATTTTAAAATCCCGTCTGGGAAAATCAAAAACCCGATTAATATAACGACGATCCCGGTTAAAACTAAGGTGACTGGTAAATTATTCTTTCGAGAACCAGTTATACTTCTTAGCTCAACCCCGACAGGTTTATCCAGAAATATAGCTTTAATAATTAAGAGATAATAAGCTGCCGCAATAACACTATAAATAACAGCAAAGACAGACAACATGTAAGAATTGTGATTTACTGCAACCCTTAAAACCAATAGTTTTGGCAAAAGTCCAGGCAGAGGTGGAATTCCAGCCATAGAAAAGAGAATAAATCCTAGCAAAAAAGCAACAATAGGATGCGCACGACCTAAACCATTTAGATCAGACAAAGAATGAATATCTTTTCCTTTTTGCTCCATGTACAACAAGCCTCCAAAAAACCCAATTGTCATAAGCATATAAAAGACCAAATAAACCAAAGATGCCTTTAGACCGCTTTCATTCGCAAGCGTAATTCCTATTAAAGCAAATCCCATATGCCCAATTGAACTATAAGCAATAAGACGTTTGATATTTTTCTGAGTCAAAGCAGCAATCGCCCCCCATAACATGGAAACTACGGCTAAGATAGCTATCATTGAATACCAAAGGGGATAAAGCCCTCCAAATGGGTGAATTAAGACGTGCATTAACAATGCAAAGGCAGCAACCTTTGGAACTGTTGCTAAAAAAGCTGTGATGGCCGTTGGTGCGCCTTGATAAACATCTGGTGCCCACATATGAAAGGGAGCAGCTGAAATCTTAAAAGCGAGCGCTGAAACAATCAAAATAAGTCCAATGCATGGGCCTATGAAATGAATATCAAATTTGGAAATATTTTTGAAAAATCTATCTAGCACATCAAAATTCGTCGTGCCTGTAAATCCATATATCAAGCTGCAACCATAAAGCAGAACCCCTGTCGATAAAGCCCCTAGAATGAAATACTTAAGAGCGGCTTCACTAGATCCAGAATTTTTTCGCCTCATCGCAACAAGAATGTAAATACTCAAACTTTGCAACTCAATTCCCATAAACATAGATAACAAATCAGCAGCAGAAACCATAAACATCATGCCTAGAATGGCCAAAAGGATGAGTATGGGATATTCAGACACTTGCAACCCTTCTGTTGGTTGCGAATGACTTGTTAAAATAAGAACAATAATCCCCCCTAGAAGTAAGAGGAACTTAATAGCAATCGTAAAATCATCATTAATAAATAACCCATTAAAAGTGATTTGCAGGGTAGACGGTTGCATCCACACCAAAATAGCTGCAATTAATAAAGAAACCTTTGCAACAAGAAAACTCCACCGACATACATTCTTGCTTTGAATTAAACTGCCCATCAATAATGCAAAGGCTATACACATGAGGAAAATCTCCGGTACAGCAGGTAGCAAAACTGGGATGGTTGAAGCAATCATAAACTTTTTGAAATTTTAATTTGTAGATTTATCTTTCAAGTTATCCTACCCCCATAATCAAAGAGATTCAAGATAAGAGCAGCCTAGTTAGGCATTTAGAAGAAAATAGACTATAATCCCCAAAAGCTTTTTCAAAATAGCTAATAATTGTAATAAGCACTATGACATTAAAATCTAAAGTCTTTCTTTTGAGCAGTGCCACTTTATTAGCTTTCATCTTTTATTGGAATTTTTTTAAAGCTGATCAGCCAAAACTAAATCCATCATATTTATTAGCCACAAAAATTCGAGAAGGTGATTATGTCCATGCTGGAGATAAAGATGCCTTTAGATTTGTTTTGCCGAAAATTGTTGATTATTTCAAAGAACAATTAGTTGAGCAAACTGTTCTAGACGTAGGTTGTGGATTGGGAGGGACAGCTAACTATTTCTATGTTCAAGGATTTTACAATATTTGGGGCATTGATATCGACAAAGCTGGTATTGATTACGCAAGCTCAAAGTATCCCTTTATAAATTTTAGTGTTTGTGATGTTAAAGATATAGCTAACAAATTTGAAAAAAACTCTTTCTCGCTTATTTATTCATTCAATGTATTTTACATCTTATCAGATCAAGAAAAGGCACAAGCACTCAATGCTTTAGCAGAAGTTGCAAAACCAGGCGCACTTTTAGTTATTTTTGATTGCACACATCTTAATCCTGATGAGCCCCATGGATTAAAAGATTTTTTTGGAAACTCCATGTATCCCATTGTTCTTTCTTTGTTTCATGAACAAATCAATAAAACCAAATGGGAGATTATAGAAGAAATAGATTTAACCGCCAATTTCATTACATGGTCTCAAAAACTTCTCCACAAAGCAGACCAACAAAAAAGCTTTTTCACCAGTGATTTTTCCGCAGAAACAATCAGTAACCTTAGCAAAACATACATAGACATTCTCACAAAGTTACAACAGAAAACTTTAGGAGGTATTGTCATTTACGCAAAAAGAAAGGTTGATTGAAGGAAGATGTTAAAATATAGTCATTTTAACAATATGTAAAATTTACATTTTTGGAATTGATGCTTAGAAAATATCTTTTGCTTTGTAGCAACTTATGCATCCTTAAAAGAGAAGTTATAGAAAGAAATCCTTGACGAACATTCGCTTGATCACTACCAATTACGGTAGGTAATAAAAGAAAATTCGATACAAAATTAAAAAAATAACAGGCTTTAAAATATGACACTAAGATCAATAACCTTGCTTCTCGGCAGCGTTATCTTTTCATGCCTTTTCATATATTGGGGTTTCAACAATATGTTTCCATCAAAACCAAATCCGTCTCGTTTGCTACTTGCTAAAATTAGAGGCGGCGATTACGCGCACGCTGGTGATAAGGATGCTTTTAGAGTCGTTCTACCGAAAATTGTTGATTATTTTAAAGAACGATTAGTGGAACAAACCGTTCTAGATGTAGGATGTGGACTTGGTGGAACAGCCGATTATCTCTACACCCAAGGATTTTATAATATCTGGGGCATTGATATTGATAAAGGCGCCATTGAGTACGCACGTTCAAAATACCCTTTTATCGACTTTAGTGTTTGGGATGCAACAAAGGTTGAGCAAAAATTTGAAAAGGATTTTTTCTCACTTTTGTATATGTTCAATGTTTTTTACGCTTTATCAGATCAAGAAAAAATGCAAGCCTTAAATAGCTTAGCAGAAGTTGCAAAACCGGGAGCTCTTTTAGTCATTTTTGAATGCACGTCCCCAAAGTCTGAGGACCCCCAAGAGATTAAAGATCTTACTGGAAAACCTATGCGTCCTATTGTTCTCTCCTTGTTTCATGAACAGATTAAAAAAAGCAAATGGGAAATCGTTGAGGAGATTGACCTGAGTGATAATTATATCAAATGGTATAAAGATCTTCTTTACAAACTAGATCAGCAGAAAAATTCTTTTACCAATGACTTTCCCGTAGAAATCATCAATCACCTTATCGTTACGTACACAGCTATCCTTGCAAAATTAGAGAAAAAGATTTGGGGAGGAATTGTCGTGTATGCAAAAAGGAAAGCAGACTAGCGCTCGGTATAGAACCTGCCTTAATGAAAAATTATTAAAGGCAGATTCTTATTTTCGTTTCAGAAAAAATCAGCTCTTAAATATAGTGCGCTTCTTTAATGGTATAAGCCTTGCTACCATTTGGAGTTGTGACTTCAACTCCATCTCCTGCCTTTTTACCAATTAAAGCACGTGCTAAAGGAGATGTAATTGAGAGAAATCCTTGACGAACGTCAGCTTCATCACTGCCAACAATTTGATAGGTGTTTATCTCATCAGTATCTTCGTCCTGCAAAGTTACTGTTGCGCCAAATTTGATTTCCTTGCCAGATATTTTACTGACGTCTATCACGTCAGCACGACTTATCTTGTCTTCCAGCTCAGCTAATCTTCCCTCTATAAAACTTTGACGTTCCTTAGCCGCATGATATTCTGCGTTCTCAGACAAATCACCATGTTCTCTAGCATCAGAAATTGCTTTTATAACAGCCGGGCGCTCTACGTTTTTTAAGTGACGCATTTCTTCTTGCAAACGCTCATACCCTTTTTCTGTCATTGGGATCTTTTTTTCCATTATAGTACCCGTCTTTACCAATTAGAGGTCAGTTAAAATGACTTACAAACTTTAATTCTAAAAAAATTATGAGATTTATGCAATATTTTTTTGCATTTCCTCAACCGCGATAATTGAACACTCATTATTTAACATTTCCAAATACCCATAAGAAATTTGAAAATCTATCTCTGGTTCATCATTTACAAAAATCCGTATGCTGCCTTCTTTAAGCCTTACTAAAAGACCCATGTGATGAGCAAGGATCCCTAGCTCTCCTTCGAATCCAGGCGCCAAAACCAATGTCGCAGGGCCTTTGTAAAGACGCCTGTCAGGCAGAAGAAGTTCAACTGTAAATACGTCCAAAGTCTTCCATCCTATTCTGCACGTTCCGACTTTTCTGCTTTTTTCAACACCTCTTCAATGGTGCCAGTCATATAAAATGCCATTTCAGGAATATGATCATACTGACCGCTCACAATCCCTTTAAAGCCTTTTATTGTGTCTTCTAATTTCACAAAAACACCAGGAGTTCCGGTAAACACTTCCGCCACATGAAAAGGCTGAGATAAAAAGCGCTGAATCTTACGAGCCCTAGACACCGTCAGTTTATCATCTTCTGATAACTCATCCATACCTAAAATTGCAATAATATCTTGTAAAGATTTATAATTTTGCAGGATACGTTGTACATCTCGTGCAACACTGTAGTGTTCGCCGCCCACAATTGTAGCGTCCAAAATGCGAGACGTTGAATCAAGAGGGTCAACAGCTGGGTAAATGCCCAATTCAGCGATTTGACGACTTAAGACCGTTGTTGCATCAAGGTGAGCAAAGGATGCAGCAGGTGCAGGGTCAGTCAAGTCATCAGCAGGAACATAAATTGCCTGCACGCTGGTAATAGATCCTTTTAAGGTCGTAGTAATACGCTCTTGAAGCGCTCCCATCTCTGTTGCAAGGGTAGGTTGATAACCAACTGCAGAAGGAATACGGCCCAAAAGCGCTGATACTTCAGCGCCTGCTTGGGTAAAACGAAAGATGTTATCGATAAAAAACAAGACATCCTTGCCTTCACCATCACGAAAATACTCCGCAAGAGTCAGTCCGCTTAAGGCAACTCGGGCACGAGCTCCAGGCGGCTCATTCATCTGACCGTATACAAGAGCAGCTTTGGATCCTTCGTCCTCAAGATTATTAACGCCTGATTCAATCATTTCTCTGTATAAATCATTTCCTTCGCGGGTACGTTCTCCAACCCCAGCAAATACTGAATAGCCACCATGCGCCTTTGCAACGTTATTAATTAACTCCATAATCAATACAGTCTTTCCAACGCCAGCACCTCCAAAGAGGCCAATCTTTCCACCCCTTGGAAAAGGAGTTAAAAGATCAATAACCTTTATACCCGTTATTAAAACTTCGGTTACAGGCGATTGATCAACAAAATCAGGAGCATCACGGTGGATTGGTAAATATGTTGTGGAGTTGATAGGCCCTCTTTCATCAATAGGTTCACCGATCACATTGATGATTCTCCCCAAGGTTCCAGGCCCAACAGGAACTTTAATCGGTTCCCCAAGATCAATTGCATGCCTTCCCCTACAAAGCCCATTGGTTGAATCCATGGCAATTGCACGGACTGTGTTTTCGCCTAAATGCTGAGCCACTTCTAAGATTAAATCTTTACCGTCAGCTGCTTCTGATTCAATTTTAAGAGCATTTAAAATAGGCGGTAATTGATGTTCAAAATATACGTCAACGACAGCTCCTATGACCTGAGAAACAATCCCATAATTTCCTGGAGAAACCAATTCTATTTTTTTCTTTCTTGGGGCCATATCATCCTCTTTTTACAATGCTTGTGCACCTGAGATTATTTCAATCAGCTCATTGGTAATATGAGCTTGTCTGGTTTGATTGTAAACCAATTGCAACTTTTGGATCATTTCACGAGCATTACGTGTTGCGTTATCCATAGCTGTCATTCTGGCCGCTTGTTCACAGGCCACACTTTCAATCATCGTGCAATATATTTCCATAATTAGGTTCTTTTTCAACAATTCCGGAAATAAAGTTTCAACTTCTGGCTCAATGATCATATAGGGAGTGTGATTCTTTTCTGGCGGCTGAAAAGGAATTAACGTCCGGCTTTGTGTTTCTTGCACTAAAACACTTTTAAAGACGCTCCCCACAATGGTAAGTTTTCCAATTTTGCCAGCTTCCAACCAATTAATGATTTGATTTGTTAACTCTTGAGCAAAAGCATGATCTGATTTCAGCTCGTCTTTTTCAATTATTAACATGTTTTCTGGATATTCTTTTTTTAAGGCATCTAAACCTCTACGGCCAAGAGCAAGCAAATAGAATGATTCACCTTTTTCAGTGTTTCTTTTTATACATTGACGTGCTTCTTTTAAAATTAAGGAATTATAACTACCACACAAGCCTCTTTCCGAGCTCATTACAATAATCAACTCAGCCCCGTCCCTTCCCGTCTCTAACAACGGCGGAACTTCCATCTCAAAATCCCCCGAAACCAAATGACTGATCATCTGATGAACTTTTTGAACATAGGGTTTTGTCGATGCCACTTTTTCTTGGCTCTTACGCAGCTTTGCAGCTGCCACCATTTTCATAGCCGATGTTATCTTTTGCGTTGATTTAATACTTTTAATTCGTTGGCGAAGCTCTTTTAAACTACCCATTTTTTCACATACTCAGTCAAAAATGCTTGTAATTTTTTCTCGTTTTCTGCGCTCAACAGATGACTCGCTTCAATTTCTTGAAAAATTTCTGGATGAAAATGATGGATAGCCTCTAAGTATTCGGTCTCAAACTGAGAAATTTTTTGATTAGGAATAGAATCAAGATAGCCCCTGACACCAGAAAAAATCGAAATAACTTGCTCTGAAACAGATAAAGGTTTTGCCTGAGGCTGTTTTAAAAGCTCAGTCAACCTTTTTCCTCTTTCCAAAAGTTTTTGGGTGGAGATATCAAGGTCACTTGCAAACTGTGAAAATGATGCCATCTCTCGGTATTGAGCAAGCTCAAGCTTAATGCTACCTGAAACTTGCTTCATAGCCTTTGTTTGTGCAGCTGAACCCACACGACTTACCGATAAACCAACATTAATTGCCGGCCTGATCCCTTGATAAAATAATTCTGATTCCAAAAAAATTTGACCATCAGTGATTGAAATAACGTTGGTTGGAATATAGGCCGACACATCTCCTGCTTGCGTTTCAATAATAGGGAGCGCCGTTAAAGATCCTCCTCCTTTTTCATCACTCATCTTAGCAGCCCGTTCAAGAAGTCTGGAATGGAGGTAAAACACATCCCCAGGATAAGCTTCACGCCCAGGCGGACGACGTAGCAAAAGGGACATTTGCCTGTAAGCAACCGCATGTTTGGAAAGATCATCATAGATAATCAAAGCATGCATGCCGTTATCTCTAAAGTATTCCCCCATCGCGCAAGCCGTATAAGGCGCTAGGTATTGAAGAGGCGCTGCATCAGAAGCTGTTGCCGCCACCACAATTGTATAATCAAGAGCACCATAATCTTGCAATGTTTTGACAATCTTGGAAACAGAGGAACGTTTTTGACCAATGGCAACATAGATACAATATAATTTGTGTTTTTTGTCGCTGCCTTGGTTAGCTTTCTTTTGGTTCAAAATTGTATCGATTGCAATGGTTGTTTTACCTGTTTGGCGATCCCCAATAATTAATTCTCTCTGGCCCCTTCCAATAGGAACTAAAGAATCAATGGCTTTAATTCCTGTTTGCATCGGTTCATGAACAGAACGGCGCTCAATAATCCCTGGAGCTTTACGTTCCACAGGCGCAAAAGAAACATTATGAAGAGCCCCTTTGCCATCGATTGGATTTCCAAGGCCATCAACAACACGCCCTAATAGCCCCATACCGACATTAACGTCAATAATTTTGTGGGTTCTTTTAACAAGGTCACCTTCTTCGACAAGCCGATCATTGCCCACAATAACAGCACCAACATTGTCTACTTCAAGGTTCGTGGCAATCGCTCTGACGACCTCTTTGGTCTTAGTGGAGATGATGTCTATCCATTCGCCTGCTTGAACTTTGTCTAATCCATAAATTCTGGCAATTCCATCTCCAATAGATAAAACACGCCCTGTTTCCGCAATTTCGGCATTTGGTTGAAAATTTTCTATTTTTTCCTTTAATATTGTCGAGATTTCGGCAACGCGCGTTTGCATAACTCTTTATCCTTTTAAGGTCTCGGTCAAATGTTTTAACTGGGTTCTATAGCTAGCATCTAGAATGAATGTATCTGCCTTCACCACAATACCAGACAATATTGATTCATCAATAGCAAATGTCATTTCAATCTTCTCTGAGAAGAGCTGCGACAAACTTTTTTGTAAATTGATTTTTTCCTTATCTGCTAATGGAGATGCACTAAAAACGGTCAGCTTACGATCATTATTATAAAAATGGGAGAGCATCTGATATTTTTCATAAATGCTATAAAGCAAAGGCAATCGGCGTTCATTTGCTAAAAGCCTTATAAAATTGAGGAAAAAAGGCATAAATTTCATTTTTTTGCCGACCTCCAGCCAAACAATATCCAATCGCTTTTTATTAAGGATACTACTCTGAAGTGTGCGCTCAAGCTCAGGATTTTCTTTAAAAAATGAGCAAAGATCCTCAAAGTTTTTAAGGATTTCAATTTGTTCACTTCGCTTTTTTGATGTTTCAAATAAAGCCTTTGCATACCGCCCTGGTAAAGACGTCAGAGAAGTCAATAAAAGCTCCCGACGCATACAATTTTCCCTTGTTAGAAATGATTTTTATAGTACTTCATGTACTCTACCACATTCAAGTTCTGGGTTCACTCTGCTCTTGTCAAATGGAATCTCTCACTATTAAAAAAACTCGCCTATGTATATATGGTTAACGGCTTTTTTTATTTAAAATAGGGGGTTGTTTTTTAAATTTTAGAGGCGTATAGAAGGGGTGCAAGTTAAGTTAATTGGAGGAGAAAATTCCATGTCTACTGGAACTGTAAAATGGTTTAATCAAACAAAAGGTTACGGCTTTATTC
>JAIEMR010000001.1 GCA_019751935.1 Alphaproteobacteria bacterium | reverse complement strand
GATTTAAGTCCTGAATTCATTATTGTTGCAATCAATTTAGTTCAATCAATGATCCAAACGGAACATCTTGCAAAAGCGCAGCGCGTTTTAGAAGTGACGTATAAATTAAATCCTCACCGAGAATTAGCGCATGCATGGTTAAGTATGGTAACTGATTTAGATCCAATTGAACGGTATAGGTATTTGGAAAAATTGACCAGTTTAGCTCCTTCTCATCCAGAAACATGGTGGGCTATGGCAGAGGCAGCTTTTGAAGCCAAATTGTGGGGACAAGCCCGTAGTTATTTGAATACGATTTTAGCCTATGGTGACAATCAATCTGCCTGTCGTTTGATGGCTCAAGTAGAAGAGGGAGAATATCCTGGAGCTGATGCAAAAATACATGGTTGGTGGCTTCGTGCTTCAATGGCACCGAAGCAAGAAGGCTGGTTTTGTCACGATTGTTTGAGTCCATCAGAAAAATGGCAAAGCGTTTGTAGTCATTGCGGAGCAACTGGGCAAATAGAGTGGCGCACATTTGGTTGGTCTTCTAAGAATCCTCTTTTGGTGAAACCTACTGAAGAGTGATTCGGATTATTCCGTTGTAAAAAACATAAAGAAACTGGTGCTGGCTGTATTTTTTAAAAGTCAAAAATCTTTTTCATAAGATTCAAGTTCTCGTTTACGCTTTTTCTCTTCTCTTTTTTTCTTTTTACCCAAAGCTTTTTTCGCAACAAGCAAGCGCTTCTCCGCATTGCTTACATCCACTTTTATCTCACTCATGAACTCTTTCACAGTGTCTCCAAGCACACTAATATCTCCGCGATATTCTGGTTCACCAAAGATCTCTTTTACATTACCCTCACGTGCATCCACATCACTCATGAAATCTGAGCCAACTGATACGGTTCTTCTAGTGACTTCCTCTGCTCTATTCTGAATCGCATTAAGAGTTCTTGCTTGCTCAGCAATGCACTCACTACATTTTTTAGTATTAATGAAACTAATTTCGCTTCCCCTTAACCTAGGCTTTTCCTCAGTAGCGGATAAATTATTTAAGTCAGCGATTAATTTTTTTAATTTATTAAATTTCTCTTTCTCAGTATTACCTTTAGGAAAGCCAAGTGATGGCATATTTAGTTCTAATGTGAAAGAGGCCTCTAAAGGAAAGTTGCTTAAAATTGTGGCAAAAGCATCTTTATCGAGACCTATACCTTCCATTGCATGTAAATAAATTAATCTTAAACCGAGTGCTAGATTACGTACTTGTGATACTGAAATACGATTCAGATTCAATGCACCATAATTTCTCAATTGTTCGTGGTTTATTGTATCTTCTGAGATTAAACCCAGAAGTACGCTGGGATGAAAAACAATATTGTATCTATTATTATCTCTACCTCTCAATTTTTGGATGCAGAAAATATTCATAGCTTCCTTTAGGGTGACATTGTCAGGTAATTGGCTGATAGTAACGGGTGTTACTGGCGTTGCTTCCGGAAATTCATCAAGTATAGTATCTGTTCTTACAAGCTCACAAGCATAAGATTGCCCAACTAAAAGTAAAATAGAAAAAACGATTGAATTTAATATTTTCATTGAATTATTTCTCTCTGTTCTTGATGGCCTAATGAATTTTACTCTATGAAAAATGGATAGAATGGCATTATTATAATTATTGATTGGTTATGTATAACCTGTATACTCCAACTCTTTCAAGATACCAAAATCTGAAAAGTAGTTTTCAATAACCAACAAAATAACTTTATGTTTTATTGGCGATATCTTTACGCATCATTTAAAGTATGCTTCAATATAAAAAATTAAGGCCTTGGGTATATCAATTAAAATGGTTTTATTAGTTACAAAACGTGTTCTGGCTATTGTTGGGGCGGCGCTTTTTACTCTTATTTTCGATGCTGAACCAGCTCATGGTATGGATAAGGTTGCTGCTACAAAAAACTGTGAGAACGGATTAAAATCCTTGGAACAACAAAAGTGCCGTTTGGTTAAAGAGATCAGTGGTGCTTATAGAAAAACAGTTCAAGATATAAATGAGTTGATTGTAAAGCTAAAAGCAGCTAACGAACCTCAGATCATTCTTTCTTTATCTAAAGATTGCCAAGATGGCATTGCAGCTATTGATTGGTTAATCACCAGATATGGAAAACCTGCAAAAGCTATTGGAGGAGTTAAGGAAATATCAGCGCTAGATAGTGATGAATGGTTGCCAATTCAAGAAAGAGAAGAACCCTCTAAAATAAAAGAAGAAATTCATAAAGTAAAAGCAACCGAGAAGCCAAAAAGAAGGCTAACTTCAAAAAGAGCCCCCAGTCCTCAATTTATAAAATCTCGAAAAAAGTCAGCTGCGCAAAAACAAGTTACGTCAGTTAAGACAAGAGCGCGAAAACCAATTCAGCCTAATTTAAAAACGCGTAGAAGTGTTGCTACGTAAGGTTTAGCTGCATTTATATAAATTTGAGTACAAATTTGCGTCATTGCGAGGAGCGTAAGCGACGTGGCAATCTAGTAAAAATCTTTAAGTTTCATCATCTTTCTGGATCGCCACGCTAACGCTCGCGATGACGAGGATCGTTATGATTTCGAGGTTAACTCTCTTAGATAACTTGTGTAATCCAACCGCCACCCAAGATGTGATCGTTTTCAATAAATACGCATGCTTGACCAAAAGCTACGCCATATTCTGGCTCGGCAAAGGTTGCCTCAGCACTGTTTTGGTCTAGCTTCGTGATAATAGCTGAAACGGGTTGGTGAGTTGAACGGATTTTGACCATACA
Source organism: Alphaproteobacteria bacterium (assembly GCA_019751935.1). Taxonomy (GTDB): domain Bacteria; phylum Pseudomonadota; class Alphaproteobacteria; order Paracaedibacterales; family CAIULA01; genus CAIULA01. The sequence goes on along the minus strand of JAIEMR010000001.1, from coordinate 6,534 downwards.
AGCGTAACCATTTTCAAAGGCTTTTGGATTGTGCAGCCAATTAACTTCTTTAAGATAAACTTTAGTTTTAGCCAATTCATGATGAGGCCCCACAATAACACGGTGTGTTTCAGGTTCCAGGCGAATCACATATAAAGGTTCACTTGCTGCAATACCAAGTCCACGCCGCTGACCCACTGTATAATTAATAATGCCTTGGTGCGTTCCTAAAACCTCTCCATTCATATGGACGATTTCTCCTGCCTCTAAGGCTCCGGGACGAAGCTTAGCAACAACAGAACTATATCCACCGCTTGGCACAAAGCAGATATCTTGGCTATCAGGTTTTTCAGAAACTTCTAAACCAAACCTTCGTGCATGCGTCCGAGTTTCTGATTTTTCCATGCCTCCCAAAGGAAAGCGGAGATAGTTTAGTTGTTCTTGGGTCGTGGTAAATAAAAAATAGCTTTGATCTCGATTATAATCGCTGGCTCTGAAAAGTTTAGCGCCATTTGGGGATTCAACGCGTCTGACATAATGTCCCGTGACTAAAGCCTCAGCCCCCAGATCTTGGGCAGTTGTTAAAAGATCTTTGAATTTGACTTTTTGATTACATCTGATACATGGGATGGGGGTTTCTCCTTGTAAATAACTGTCAACAAAATCATCAATAACGTTCTGACGAAAAAGGCTTTCGTAATCAAGGACATAATGGGGAAAATTTAAACGATCTGCAACAGTCCTGGCATCATAGATATCTTGGCCTGCACAGCAAGCCCCTTTCTTAGCGGCCATTTCACCGTGATCATAAAGTTGCAATGTTATTCCAACAACATCATATCCTGCTTCCACCATAAGGGCTGCAGCTACTGATGAGTCAACGCCCCCTGACATAGCAACAGCAATACGGTTTCCTTTTTTGATTCCATCTAAGCTAATCATTGGCAGTTCTGTGCAACTTTTAAACAAGTGGTTTTGCGAATAATTTGAACCAAAGCATACACGACTAAGAAAGGATATATCCAGGCCAAAGCAGTTCCTAAGAATGAACATATGGATTGGAATCCAAGCATCGACATTGCAAGGGCAACTGTTAAAATAATGACAATAGATTGACTTCGGTTAAGTCGGTTCTTACTAATGTCATCTTGCAAAAAGTCTACAGCCAGAGTTGTTAAGACTGTTGCTGTTGCAAGGCAAGAAATCGCTAAAGTTACTGCAACAATAGGCACTGCATAGTGACCTAAGGCATGTCTTGCAATTTCAACAAGCATAGATTCAGGGGGAATATTTTTTAGAAAAGGAGCATATTCTGCGCCCAGCATAATGAAACCAATATACACCAAACTCAAAAGGAGAGCTCCAATCAAACTGGCATAAATTCCTTTTTTGAGAAGTCTGCGTTCATCGTCTTCACCTGACCCTAAGGAAGCAAGGTTAGTCTTTAAGTATTCATAAATAGTGCAAGCAAAAAAGAGTCCAGCAACCAAGTCCATAGTTTGGTACCCTTGAAGAAACCCAAAACTAAAAGCTTCTTTGGATGAGTGTAATGATGGAAGTGGACCTCCACCAAAATAAAGGCCTACTAAAATAAGTAGGACAATACTTCCTAATTTAAATGGCGTTAAAACAAGACCAATAATGTTAACAATTCGGTTACGTTGCCAAATTAAAAACCCGGTCAAGATGCAAAAACCTAAACTAAATAAAGAAAAGGATAGATTTGGGATCATTAATTGTAATCCACCAAAAGCTACAGTGATGCATCTTGGAATCACTCCAAAAGGCCCCATCAGTGAAAGCATAAGAAGGGTTAATACAAAAGCTGGTATTTTCCCCAAAGAAGAAAAGTATTCCTTTCTGTCGCCTTTAAATTGAACCATACCCAATAGGCCTAAAAATGGTACACAAACAGCTGTTACAAGAAGGCCAGCAATAGCATAAATATAATTATCTGAAGTTTCGAAGCCAACTAAAAGAGGGAACACCAAGTTTCCAGATCCAAAAAACATGGAAAACATAGCAAATCCAGCTGTCAAAACTAATTTGTAGGGCCGCATTTAATAGTTCCTTATTCTAAATATCTTCTATATAAGCAGTTATCTGAAAAAAACCAGAAAATCTTTAAGTTTAAAAAGATGGGGTGGGTGATACAGGGCGCTATGCGCCGACGACATTTCTAGCAATCACCAAAATAATTCGTGGATGCGCTTTTTCAGAAAATAGAAATGATGTAATGATTCTTTTCATAATAGAGTAAAGATAACATCTTTTTTTCTTTTGTCAAGAACAATTTGCAACAATAGATAAAAAAATTATATTATTAAGCAATATAATTACGTTTATAGTGAAAAGTTGAGGGAATTAATAAAACGTTGACGAATTTCTGGTAATGTTCTGTTCTCTAGTAAATAGCGACTTAAAAAATAGCCAGTTAGATAAAGGGCTTGATCTAATTGATTTTGTGTAATTTGAATGTCTTTGGAAAGCAAAAAAGGAGGAAGAGGTAAAAGCTTATTTTGATAAGGCTCTCCTGCTTTTCTTGAAACGGCATGACCGGTTTTTGGAGAGACAAATATGAGATCGTCAGTTTGCTTTGTTACTGCGCAAAAGTTTAAATTAAGACCAAAACCAAGCTCTGACAGAAGATTCATTTCCAATTGTATATAATCTCGCCTCCAATCTTTATTATGAATAAGGCTTTCTAGAAATCCCTTTAATGTTGTGTACAGCGTTTGATAAGGATGACGTTCTGGTAAGCAGTAATCAGTAAGGGCGCAAGCAGTACTTAAGGCCAAAAGGCGTATGGGGTCTTTAAGAATTTGAAACCATGGCGTAAATTCAATATCAAGATTCCACCTTCCTAAATGTTCATTCAACCTTGCGTTCCAGATGGTTTGGGCGAAATTGCCAGGCTGAACATGGGAAAGATTTTTGTTTTTCTGGCTAATATTGATAAGGCCTGTGTGACGCCCATGATCGTGAGTTAATATGCTAAGGATAATCTTATTATCATTCCAAGTTCGTTGGCTTAAAATAATGCCATTATCCTGCCATTTCATGTGGATTTTGACTTATGTCGATGTTGTTTTTGATGAAATACCCAAAAACAGAAAAGTATTTGGGTTAAGGCGTAAATCAGAAAGAAAGACAAAAAGGTGATATATCCGTAATGGCTAAGAAGGGTAAGGCCTCCCATGAAAGCTGTAAGGAAAAAATATAAGCAGCTTACGAAAGTATGAGAGTAGTCGCAATCATTCAAGATATGGATGAGATGATCTCGGTGAGGCTCAGTAAGGCGGTACCTTAAAATAGCTCTTCTTAAAAGGGTAAACCCAACGTCAAACCATAAGAACCCAAGGGGAGTGAGAGCGTAAATGAAGCCTTTGTGGACCCATGCTGTATCTGTTGTAAGAGGGTAGTAAAACTGTAAAATAAGCGCTGAAAACCCAACAGTTAAACCTAGGAATGTGCTGCCGATATCGCCCATAAAAATCCGGGCTCTTGGAAAATTAAAGAGAAGGAATCCCAAAACACTAAAAAAGAGAGAGATATAGAAAAAAGTAACAGACGGATGGGCTGGAAGAATAATAAGGACATTAAAAACAAGCGCAATTAAAAAGCACCCTGCTAAAAGACCATTGAGCCCATCAACAAAATTCGCACCATTTATAAGAGATATAAGGCAGAATCCAGTTATAATCGCGGCTAGCCATCCATTTGTCTCTAAGCCAAAGGCAGGAAATTGGATCTGAAGTCCTTGGGAAACTATCAAGGTAACGCAAATAAGATGAATAAAAAGCCGAAATCGATAGGATAAGGGCTTGTAGTCATCCTTAAGACTGATCACTGCAAGGATAAGTGACGCAAATCCATAAACTGGTAAAAAGCGGTAAAGAAAATTGTCGGGGCAGGATGGAGAGAGTAGCAAATGAGCAAAATGCGTTATCCAGAAGACGGAAATAAAAGCTAACCCTCCTGCTGTTGGGGTGGGAGCGTTATGGGAGGATCTTTGCATGGGTTCTGCAGAAATATTAACCTGTATCATTAAATAGGTTAAGGCTAGTGAGAGTGGAAAAACTCCACAAAATCCAAAAAACAGAGGGTTAAATAAAGAATTTGATGTAAGCATAATAGTTTAATATCTGATTAGATGGCTGGGGGACCTGGATTCGAACCAGAGCTCCTCGGTCCAGAGCCGAGAGTTCTACCACTAAACTATCCCCCATTTTAATAGATTGTAAGAATTTTCTGACAGATAATCAGAAATAATGCACTAATTTACATTTTTTTATAGGTTATGACTATCATATTTTGCCTGTTTTCCGTAAACTAGAAAAGAGGACCTCATAAAAAGAGGCCAAAATAAACATAAACATTGTATCATAAATGGCACACTCTTGTGATAAAACAACTTATAACACCAGCTGTTGATCGCGCTACTTATGTAGGCGGTCGATGTGATGCTCACTACCCTATATTGGCAGCAATCGATCTCGGTACAAATTCTTGCAGGCTTTTGGTTGCTAGCGTTAATATGGCGGGACTGAAAAAGACCTTTTTTCGTAGACGCTCTAATGCACCGGTTTGGAAGGTCGTCGACTCTTTTGCAAAAATTGTCAGGCTTGGGGAAGGACTGCATAAGACGGGCGAATTATCCGAAGAAGCGATGGAAAGATCAATAGAAGCGCTTCGTGTTTGTAGACGGAAAATAGACTTTCATCATGCAACCAGAATAAGGGCAGTGGCAACAGAGGCTTGTCGGAGAGCAACAAATGGACATGTACTGATAGATAGAGCTCGCAATGAGTTAGGTTTGAATATCGAGATTATTCCAAGTGAAGAAGAAGCTCGTCTTGTCTTAACAGGTTGTGCGGCGATTTTGAATCCACAAACACCTTATGCCGTTGTTTTTGATATAGGAGGTGGCAGCACTGAGGCAATTTGGCTGCGGGTCAATGGGGCAGGAAAAAAGCGTCCTGGTTACCCAATTCCCTTCGAGGTTATAGATTCAGTTTCTTTGCCTTATGGGGTTGTTACGGTTAGTGAATCTTATGCCCAATTTGCTTCAACACCGGAAATTCATGTAGATGTTAGAGCGCATGTTAGAGATGAGATAACACGCTTTGCCACTAAAAATAAAATACAAGAGCATATCGCAAATTCTGAGGTGCAATTGGTTGGATCATCCGGAACAGTAACGACGCTTGCCGCTATTAAAATGGGGTTGGTGCGTTATGAAAGACGCGCTATTGATGGTCTGACTATTGAGACAGAAGCTTTAAAGGCAATTAGCCAGAAGATTCTGTTTATGAGTCAAACAGAGCGAATTCAACACCCTTGTATTGGAGGGGGCAGAGCAGAGCTTGTCGTGGTGGGGTCAGCTATTCTTGAAGGAATTTGTGACGCCATTCAAATAAAAGAGTTACGCGTAGCTGATAGAGGTGTTCGAGAGGGCATTCTTTCTGAATTGCTGGTAGATATTAACAAAAACACTAAGAAAGAGTTTCGCAACACAGATGTCTGATTTTTCTCCTTATCTCGAACAAATCCGAGCACGTCTTAGGGTTTCTGAGGTGATAGGAAAAGATGTACGGTTGATTCGAAAAGGACATGAATTTTCAGGATTATGTCCCTTTCATAATGAAAAAACTCCTTCATTTACAATAAACGATGCGAAAGAGTTTTATCATTGTTTTGGATGCGGAGCGCATGGCGATATTGTTACCTATACTATGCATCGCCAGGGCTTAAATTTTATGGATTCAGTAAAGCATTTGGCAGATTTGACCGGTCTGATTTTACCTGAAAAAAATGAGAAAAAAGAGACTGCGGAGGGTGAAGAATACTTTACTTTGCTAGAGGAAGCTTGCCTTTGGTATCAGGAGAATTTAAAAAAATCCCTTGGGGATGAAGCGCGAACATATCTAGAACACAGAGGGTTTGCTGGAAAAACAATCGAAGAATTCAGGCTTGGATTTGCGCCTGATAGAAATCAGGGATTTCCCTCGCTTTATCAAACTTTTTTAACAAAGGGGTTTTCAAAAAAGGCGATGCTATCTTCGGGACTTTTTATTCAGTCTGAAGATAAGAGAGAACCTTATGACCGTTTTCGTGGCCGTTTGATCTTTCCTATCTTAGATCTTAAAGGACGCGTTGTTGCTTTCGGGGGGCGAACTTTGGGAGAAGGGCAGCCAAAATACCTAAATTCTTCTGATACTGCTTTTTTTCATAAAGGGCAAATCCTTTATAATTATGCAAATGCGGGCAAACAGGTGACTAAAGATCAACCTTTAATTGTAGTTGAGGGATACTGTGATGTTATTGCTTTGTCTCAGGCAGGCTGGAAAACGGCAGTGGCGCCCCTGGGTACCGCTTTAACGGGCGAACAATTACAGCTTTTATGGAAGCGAAATCCGCAACCTCTTTTATGTTTCGATGGCGATAATGCGGGATTAAGGGCAGCTTTTAGAGCAGCAGACAGAGCTCTTCCTTTGCTCTCCTCTCAAAAGACATTGAAATTTATTAATCTACCCAAAGGGGAAGATCCAGATA
>JAIEMR010000040.1 GCA_019751935.1 Alphaproteobacteria bacterium | reverse complement strand
TATCTAAAAAGTAAAACACAAAAAAACCAAACAATAAACAATAAACAACTACTCTTTAAATAATATCATCAAGGACCTTTTTGGCCATGGCCTTTTTGCGAGCATCGTTTGAACTAACAACCGCATCAATCAATGTAACTGGTGCACCCAAATCATGTGCGGTTTTGCTAAGAGCTAGTGTGTCCTTTGGAAAACAAGATCCGCCATATCCAGGACCTGCGTTTAAAAACTTGCGCCCAATACGACCATCAAGGCCAATTCCCCTGGCCAAATCTTGGACATCAGCGCCCGCTTTTTCGCACAAATCAGCCATCTGGTTGATAAAAGCGATTTTCATTGCCAAAAAACCATTGGATGCATATTTGATCAATTCTGAAGTTTCAATGGATGTGAAAACAATCGGTGTTTCAATTAGATAAAGGGGTCTATATAGTTTTGCAAGAACCTCCTTGGCGGCATTGCTGTCCGTTCCAACCACCACGCGATCAGGCCTCATAAAATCACTAATGGCAGAACCCTCGCGCAGAAATTCCGGATTCGATGCCACATCGAAGTGAACGCCGCGTTTTAAGTCTGGCCTTTTTTGTTCAATGATTTCAGCTACCTTTCGGCATGTGCCAACAGGAACTGTTGATTTCGTGACAACAACTGTGTAGCCATTTAAAGATTCAGCAATTTCTTCAGTTGCTTTAAAAACATAACTTAAATCTGCAAACCCATCGCCGCGCCTTGCTGGCGTTCCAACCGCAATCATCACAACATCAGCCTCGATGACTGATGTTTTTAAATCGGTTGTAAAACTTAAACGGCCTGTGGTTTGACCATATCTAACCAAGGATTCAAGACCTGGCTCGTAAATAGGAATTTGGCCCCCTTTAAGACTCTCGATTTTGTTTTTATCATTATCAACAGAAGTAACTTTAAATCCAAACTCAGCAAAGCACGCCCCCGTTACAAGCCCAACGTACCCAGATCCGATTATTGTTATGCGCATATTTTAGAACTTTTTGAAGATAAAAATGGATATTTTTGAAAAGTTTTATGAAGGCTTTCTCGAAGCTCAGGGTCTGCATAAGCAAATGCTATATTTGCCTCAAGCCACCCTTCTTTGGTGCCGCAGTCAAACCGCTGACCTTGATATCGGTAACCACACAAAGGCACCTCACTCAGCATCGTTTGAATACCGTCGGTTAGTTGGATTTCTCCGCCAGCTCCTGGTTTTTGATTTTGAAGATAGTCGAAAATCTTTTGGTTTAAAACATACCTTCCAATGATGGCAACATTAGAGGGGCTTTTTTGAGGATCTGGCTTTTCAACCACATTTTTCGCTCTTATTTTTTGGCCATCATGCTTTTCAATATCCAAGACACCATAACGATTGGTGTGCTCCAAGGGAACCTCCATAACACCAACCATATTCCCGTCATGGTTTTCATAAGCTTCAATCATCTGACGAAGGCACGGTTTTTCAGCCAAAACCAAATCATCTGCCAAAATTAAAGCAAAGGCATCTTCGTTAACCAAATGACGCGCACACAAAACCGCATGTCCAAGGCCTAAGGGAGATTGCTGCCTGATATAAACAGCTTGTCCTGGTTGTAAGCGAAGCTCTTCCAGTTGCATAAGCTCAGCGTGTTTACCGCGGCGGCGCAAGGTTTCCTCTAAAACAGGAACAGAATCAAAATGATCTTCAATCGCTGATTTTCCTTGCGAGGTTACGAAAATAAACCTCTCGATTCCAGCCGCTTTGGCTTCTTCTACGGCATACTGAATAAGGGGTTTATCGACAACAACCAGCATTTCTTTAGGAATAGATTTGGTTGCTGGTAAAAACCTGCTACCTAGTCCTGCTACTGGAAAAACACATGTTTTAATCTTTCTCATAAACTTACGCGATTCTTGAACGATTGTTTTGTGCTGGTAATTGAATCATCTCCATAAGCGCGGAAAGTTCTTGTTTTGCAGCCATATGTGACAAGCTTAAGGGCACGTTATTCTCTCGCATGTCCAAAAGCGTTAATCCACTTAGGAATAGCTCCCTGAAAATAACCCTTTCTCCAAAACCATCAACCAGACGAAAACCAATCCGTTTGGAAAGAGCCTTTAAAACTTTTTCCATTTCCTCTTTGTTACGTGAATAAATGCTGCTCAAACGATTTCTCATAACAATCCAGTCAACCGATCCGCCATCACGAATAGCCCGTTGCTTTTTTTGTTCCCAAACCATTTCTGAATATGTGCTTGGTTTCAAAATATCCAAAGACTCTGCGTTCACCCTTACTAGCATATCCAAATCAACAAAACTATCGTTTAAAGGGGTGATAAGGGTATCGGCAAAAGAATGGGCCAATCTTGAAAGGTGGCTATCGCTTCCAGGGGTGTCTATAACGATATAATCATGGTCTTGAAACTTTTGCATAATCCTCGAAATGCTTTCTTTTTCCTCAGCTTCCGCTTCGTTCATATTCGAAAGGGTACTTTTAAAAATCGCTTCGTGATCTGGAAGAGGGAGGTTTTCCCCGCTATTTTTAGCTCGAAGACGTCTATTTTCCACATAGCGCGTTAAGGTTCCTTGCCTTGCGTCAACATCAATGCTGGCTACTTTGTAATTCTGACGAAGCAAATAGGTGATAATGTGCATTGATGCGGTTGATTTGCCTGTACCGCCTTTTTCGTTCCCAAGCACAATAACATATGCTTTTTCTGCTTTAGTAGCGCTCATTAAAATTCCACAAGTTTAAAGATTGTTGGACACATCTTACCCTAAATGGATAGAAAAAAAGAAGAGCAAATAGTTTTATGTTCTCTAATATCATTATTTCTATATGTATAGGTAGTAGTAGTGGTAGGGGCTATAGTTAGCGGGGATAACTTTTTATCCCCAATGTTATCCACAGGATGCGAATATATAAAATTTCTCTAATTTTGAGTGAAAATTACTGTAATATAATTAAAAAACAACAACTTAATGTGTTTTTGCAAAAACGGCAGTAATGTTCAAAAAGAAAAATCGTCGAAAGATTATCAACAGTTGTTAATAAAATTCTTAACAGTGTATAAAAAGGTGAAGAAGTCGAAGTTTTGCACAAGCTTTGGAAAATAACCAAAAAAAGAAAAAGTTAAATTATTTTCTACAAGGCTTAAAGATAAGTTATTAACAGGGTTATCAGCTATGAAGTTGGGGTTGATTGGAAAAGGGATTTTTCACTCTCTTTCTCCGTTTATTCATAATTATTGGCTTAAAAAATATCAACTGCCTGGAAGTTATGAACTTTACCCTCTTGAGAGTGTTAGCAAGGAAGATATTTTAGTCTCTAAGTTTGAAGGGGTTAATATAACAATGCCCTTTAAAAAAGAGATTGTTTCTTTTTTAGATGAAAAAGATGGCCTTGTTCAAAAGATTAACGCTGTAAATACAATTTTGATCAAAAATGGATCTTTAAAAGGGACTAATACAGACGCAACAGGGTTTAAGCGCATTCTTAAACCATATTTACCTTTAAAATCAGCAGTGATTTTGGGTAGCGGAGGTGCATCTCTTTCGAGTATCTGGGCGTTATCTGAAAGCGGAGCTCAAGATATAAGGGTTGTGGTACGGAATAAAAATCTTTGTCTCAATAATTTCCCTGCGACAGTTTATCTATGCTCTCAGATGGACGAGGCAATAAAAGATTGTGATATTTTTATTAACGCAACGCCTTGCGGAATGAAAGGGGATTTTGATCCTCTTGCCTTACCCGCTCTTCCCACCTATTGTTTGGTGGTAGATTGGGTTTATTATCCTTATAAAACGCAGCTTCTGAATGGGGCAAAAAGAAAAGACCATCAAATAATAGATGGCCTTGATTTATTATTAGCCCAAGGGCAGGATGCTTTTTACTTTTGGTTTGGTATTTATCCAGAAATTACAACGGAACTAAGGCAGGAATTATGCAAATTATTGGACTAACAGGATCGATTGCTTCAGGAAAATCAACGGCTGCACATTATTTAAAGTCTGTTTTGATGATCCCTGTTTTTGACGCCGATGAAGAGGTTCGAAAACTTTATGAATTCGATGAAACCGTAAAAAACGCTATCTATGAATTGTGTCCATCCGCTATTAGGGGTGATGAAATTAGCCTTGTTATCTTAAAAGAAATGGCTTTTGATCAGCCTGATCTTTTAAAAAAACTAGAGGCTCTTATTCATCCGCTTTTAAAGGAAAGACTGGATGAGTTTTTAGATGATCAAGATGAGCTTTGCGTCCTTGATATTCCATTGCTTTTTGAAACGGGCTGGAACTCTTTTTGCTCTCAAATTATTACTCTTGTTTGTGATGAGTCTTTGCAACTTGAAAGGCTTAAGAAAAGAGGATTAACAGACCATCAAATTGCGATGATTTTAAGTCGTCAACTATCCATGGAGGAGAAGGCAAACAGATCTGATTATTGTCTTTCCAGTGATGGGGCTGAGGAAGAAATGCTGGGTAATCTTCAAAAAATTATTGAGGAATTGAATGATTAAGACCCTTTTAAACTGGGATAAAGAAGCTTCAAAAAACACATCCATACTTCTCGGTGTTTTTGGGGGCATTGTTTTTCTTTTTTGGCTTTTTTATTGGATGTGTCCGCCAGATGTAAAGCTGTTCACTGATGATGCGGATAGTTATATCCATTATGGGCCAACCCGTACCATTGGCTATCCGGTTGTATTGTCACTCGTAAAACTACTAACAGGTGGTTATCAGGCCATTTCCTTTGTGCAATTGACCACTTTATGTGTTTCGGTTTTTGTGGCAGCGGTTTCTTTAGTTAGATTTTTAAAATCATTTGTTTTGGGAATGATTTTTATTTTAGCAACTCTTGGTTTAAGTGAAATTGTTAAGTTTTGTTTTGAAATTTATACAGAATCCTTAGGAGTCTCGCTCCTTCTTTTATTGGCAGCGGCTATTTTGTCTTATATAAATACAAAAAAGAAAAATGAAGAATCTAATTTACTGGATCGCCACGCTTCGCTCGCGATGACGGATTCTCCATCGTCATTGCGAGGAGCGCAACGACGTGGTAATCCAGGTACTTTAAAGCAAGAGTGGCCCCTTTTCATAATAGGCCTTCTTGTTGGTTTGTTAGTTTTGTTAAGGCCGTCTTCTTATGCGCTTTTAGGTGCCGTTTTTGTTTTGTTTTTAGTTTACATCCCCAAAATAATAGACGTTTTTAAATTATGTATCCTGCCCTTGGCAATTTGTTTGTTAATGGGGGCGGGGGTGAATTATTTTCATCATGGCTTTTTTTCGACCCAATCTTTTATGGGCCATAATCTTTTTGGAAAAACGGCTTTTGTTGTAAAGGATGCGATGCAATCAACAGATCTTATTGAGGCAGAAATCATTCAAAAAATGGCAGCTGGGATGGCCCCCCTTCAAAATGAACTTGATCAAATAGTGTCCCTTAAGTTGTATTATATTTTAAGCACTCCTTTACATGATAAATTGCGATTTTTCTTGCTTGATAGAAAATTCAAACCTGATATTCCTGAGCTATCAGAGCATCCCGATTTGGATGGTTTTTATAAAAACGTTGCTTTGAGGATTATAGCTCAAAATCCTACCGCTTATTTAAAAGACGTTATGATTCACTATGGGGCTATGTGGTTTATATGGGATCTTATTACCCCAAGCGAAAAAGAGTTACTTGTAAGCTGGATTGACCATCTGAAAGAAACTGATGCCTTTAAGCAAATCGAACAAGATTATTCTTGGTATAAATTCAGAGAAAAAGGGGAGCTCACAATCTTTTTGATCAGAGGTTTCCTTTATTTTTGTTTTTGTTTAAGTTTCGCATTTATAGGGAGAGGGCTTTGGTGTTTCGTAAAAAGGAAACCACTTCCGCGAGCCTGGGGGATGGGTTTGTTTTTAAGTACGGCCATCCATTTGATATACTTTTCAACGGCCCTTTTTCAAGCTGGTTACCCTAGATACTCTATGTTTATGTGGCCGTATTTGTTTATGATGGTTTTGGTTTTTATGGGTATTGGCTTTGATTCTTTCAGAAAGGAAAAAATCAGTGATCAATTCTAATCTTTCAATCGCTGTTTTAATTCCCTGCTTTAATGAAGAGGCGGCTATTTACGATGTCGTGCAGAGTCTAAAGCGAAAAATTCCCGAGGCAAGGGTTTATGTTTACGACAATAATTCTACCGATGACACGGTTAAGTGCGCGCTTCTTGCTGGTGCGATTGTATGCTTTGAGCCAAGGCAGGGAAAAGGCAACGTTGTGAGTCGCATGTTTGCGGACATTGAGGCGGATGTCTATTTGATGATTGATGGTGATGGGACCTATGACATAGATTCCGCTCCTGAAATGATCGAGGCGTTGATTGCCGGGAAATTAGACATGGTCGTTGGAACGCGCCTTGAGCAAACTGACACAGCTCATAGATCCGGCCACAAATTTGGAAATTTACTTTTTAATAAGGTGCTGTCGATCTTTTTCAAAAGCGAATTTAAGGACATTTTTTCAGGCTACCGTGTTTTTTCAAGGCGTTTTGTGAAATCATTTCCCGCGCTTTCTTCGGGCTTTGACATTGAAACAGAATTATCAATTCATTCATTAGAGATGAACCTTCCTGTAAAGGAAATAGAAACCCCTTTTTTTGAGCGAGCCGAAGGGTCGGTTAGTAAATTGAGCACCTTTAAGGATGGTTTTTTGATTTTATGGAGGATGATTTTTCTGTTTAAGGAAGTTAAGCCTTTGGTGTTTTTTGGAACCTTTTTTGTATTTTTTGTGGGTTTATCTTTATTATTAGGCTATCCGCTTGTCACAGAATTTTTGCACACAGGTTTAGTGCCGCGTTTCCCAACAGCAATTTTAAGCGTTGGAATTATGCTGCTGGGTTTTTTAAGTTTGACTTGTGGATTTATCTTAGACAGCCTTAGTTATGGGCGAAGAGAAGCAAAACGCCTAAGGTATTTGTCCTTGCCGGCTCCGGGTCAGTATCATTAAGTTACCCAATCAGCCGACTAACCATCTTAGCAGTATAATCCACCAGCGGAATAATTCTGCCATAGTTCATTCTAGCAGGTCCAATAACTCCAATAGCGCCTATAATTTTTTGTCTAGAGTTATGATAAGGGGATACAACCAAAGAACAGCCCGATAATTTAAAGAGGCTATTTTCTGAACCAATAAAAATCTGTACGCCTTCTGCTTTGATGGAGGCATCTAGTAATTCGCTCAGCCTTTCTTTTGTGTCCAAAACTTGGAAAAGTTCTCGGATTTGATCCAGTTCATTTACTTCTGTAACCCCGTGAAGCAAGTTAGATTGACCTTTTACAATTAAAGAGCTTCCTTCTTCGCCGCCTGCCCAAACAGCAAGACCGGCTGACACAACGTTTGCCGTTAATTCACTAAGGTGCGCTTGGTGGTTTTTGAGTTCTTCATTTATTACATTTTTGGCCTGCGCAAGGGTGAATCCAGCTAATCTGGAACTTAAGTAATTACTAGCTTCACTAAAAACTGAAGACGATATTCCGCTTGGAACTTCAATCAGTCTGTTTTCAACATCACCGTCCTGATTAATTAACACCACTAATGCACGTCCAGGGGCTATTTGAACAAATTCTATGTGTTTTAAGGGGGCATCTGCTTTCGGTGCCATAACCAGGCCAGCACATTTCGAGAGGCCCGATAACATGGTTGTGGCTTCTTCTAAAACAGAGGAAATGCTCCGGTTTGAATTATTGCAAAGCTTATCAATATTTTTTCGTTCTTGTTCGTTAAGATCACCAATCTCTAAGAGTCCATGAACAAATAAACGCAATCCCTCGTCCGTCGGTAATCTTCCAGCAGAAGTATGCGGCGCATAAAGAAGGCCTGCTTCCTCTAGATCGGCCATAATATTTCTAATCGTAGCTGGAGAAAGAGGTGTATTTAAACGACGAGAAAGGGTACGAGAGCCGACGGGCTCTCCCGTTTCAACGTACGTGTCGACCAATTCTCTGAAAATCTCTAAAGAGCGTTGGTTAAGTTCGGCTACTGTGAGAGACATTATTTAATATACCTTGTTGACGCGATTTGAATGTAGGAAGTAAAGTTGAAGTACTTTTCTAAAATACCATATTTTCTCAAAGAATTGAAACCTCATTGCTCTTTAAAGCTTCAAATGATACAAAACACCTATGTCATCTTTTAAAGTTTTAGAAACCCCGGAAATCTCGCGCCTTTTTCGTCTTTTTCATGAAGGGGGAGCAGAAGCTCGTCTAGTTGGTGGATGTGTAAGGGATGCTTTATTGGACATTAAAACCAATGACATTGATATGGCAGTCAATGTTCCTCCTGAAAAGACCAAGGAAATCTTAGAAAAAGCAGGTATCAAAGTCATCCCAACAGGTATTGAACATGGCACCATAACTGCTATTGTTCATAAAATTCCCTTTCAGATCACGAGCCTTAGACAAGACTTCCAAACCGATGGCAGGCACGCAAAAGTCATTTTTGGCACAAGTTGGCTCGAAGATGCAAAGCGACGGGATTTTACCATCAATGCTTTAAGCCTGGATAAGGATGGCATTGTTTACGATCCGTTTGAGGGAAAGGCGGATCTTGAAAAAGGGATTATACGATTTATTGGAAATCCATCCCAAAGGATCCAAGAGGATTACCTTCGTATTCTAAGGTATTACCGGTTTTTAGCCTATTATGGAAAGGGCGAGCCGCAGCCAATCCCAGAGCTTAAGGAATGCAGAGAAGGGCTTTCTTTGTTGTCTAAAGAGCGAATTGCCCATGAATTTTTTAAATTGTTAGGCGCAAACAATCCATTAACATCTTTGGCTCTGATGAAAAAGGACGAGATTTTTCTAACTTTGTTTGATGAAAATCCTTCTTTGGAAAAGATTGAGTCTATCGTGAGTTTAGAAAACCTTTTGGGCATTAGGATTTCCCCTATCCGGCGGCTTTATGCATTGTTATCTGGTAATAACAAACTCCTTTTATCAAATGAGCAAAAAAAGCATCTTCATTCTTTAAATAAAGCACTTTTGGAAACAGACCGCAGGCGTGTTTATTATTATTTTGGAAAAGAAATTACTTTGGATTGGGCATTGTGGTCCAAGGATTACAAAGAAAATCTAACGTGGTTAAGGGGCCAAAGTGAGCTTATCTTTCCACTCAAGGGCCAAGACCTTTTAGAACGAGGAATAAGCCCAGGTCCCTCTCTTGGTGCTTCTCTTAAAAAAACCGAAGACTGGTGGGTTTCAAAAGACTTTGTTCCCGATAAACAGGAATGTTTGGAGCATTGTTTGGGATTGGTGAATTAGGGGCTGATATTGTTAAAAAGTCGTCGTCATGGC
>JAIEMR010000074.1 GCA_019751935.1 Alphaproteobacteria bacterium | reverse complement strand
GGGGCTTGCACGATAGGGCATCCAATTGGGGTTAGCGGGGCCCGTATTGTAGTTACCTTGGCACATGCCTTGAGAAGGCATAAATTAAAACGAGGTGTTGCGTGCATTTGTATAGGGGGCGGAGAGTCAACAGCAATTGCAATAGAGGTTGTTTAATTATTCTTGAGATTTTTCAGAATCCAAGTGAATATGCAATAAAATAATCAGGTTTCAAGTGCTTTTATGAGTCTCCATATTTTTCTTCTTTGTCTTGTTCAGGGTATTAGTGAGTTTCTGCCGGTTAGTTCAAGTGCACACCTTTTGCTTTTATCTGACTTATTTAGATATCCGACAACTTCCTTAGAGTGGGAAGTAGCTTTACATTTTGGAACTTTAGCGGCTGTTATTCTTTATTTTTACAAAGATCTGTGGTCAATGACCAGGGCAGTGTTTTTTGGAATTGTAAACTTAAATGCTCCTTCTAGTGATATTCATTATCTAAAAGCTTCTCACCTTGTTCTGGCGACTATTCCTGCGGTTATTATAGGATATTTTGTTAAGAAAACGGGGGGTGTTATGTATTCTCCTCATTTTATTGGAATTATGAGTATTATTTTTGGCCTTTTGCTATATTTTGTAGACAAATTCTCTAAGCATTCAGAAGACAATGTAACTTCATTAAAAGCCGTTGGAATTGGCCTTATGCAAGCGCTTGCTTTTATACCTGGGGTAAGTCGTTCCGGGTCTTGTATTACAGCGGCTAGAGCCTTTGGATTGAATCGGGTTGAAGCGACTAAATTTGCTTTTTTGTTATCAATTCCTACAGTGATGGGGGCCGTGATCTTAACAACTTATGATGCAATTAAAGAAAATATTCCGCTTGATTTTATGGCTTTAGGACCAGCTGTTCTTTTAACAGCAGTGATTGGCCTTTGCGTTATTCATGGGATTTTGACGTTTTTACAGCGCCATTCCTTTGGAATTTTTACAATCTATAGAGTTATTTTGGGGGCGACTCTTTTATTGTGCTTATGAAGATTGCGTAAACAAAATATTTCCAGAATCTTCTGCGACAACTTTATATTTAAAGGTTGGGTAGAGATTTTGGAAACGATCTAATTCAGCTTTTCGCCCTATAGCCCATATTTTTTGTTTTGTATGCCACAATTCTAAAAATTGCTTTTCTGCCACCATCCAAGAACTTGTGTCCTCAACAGTCGTGCCAAATTCTAATTCTCCTTTGGCTTCAACAACGGTTACTATTTGCTGAGTATAAACAGGCAAATCTTGGTAATAAGTCATAAAACTAACAACCTTATCCTCAGGCTGCCTGTGGGATTGAATAATCTCAGCCAAAGGTTTTATCGACGGGCGTTGGATATAAGGTGCTGCATTGATTAAGGTGATTAGAATTGCAATGCTACTAAGACAAAGAATGCCTATTACCACTTGTGATGACCTAAGGTTAAAAATCCGCACAAAGATAGATCCGGCAAGCTTTTCTATTGAGAGATAAGTATCTTTTCTTTGTATGTAAATAAGTGTCAAAAGACCGCTTATAAAGAAAATAGCCATCAAGGAATGAATATAGGGTAAAAGTTCTGCTTTTTCTTCTAATAACTTGGGGAAATAGGCGCTAATTCCTCCCCCTAAAAGGCATAAAGCAATATAAAAAAGGCTATTATATGTATAAAGCGCAGCCTTATTTTTGGGATTTTTATTTGTCCATATGTCGCTTAAACATTTTCCAATAAGCAAGGCAAGTGCTGGAAACATAGGTAGGATATAGGGAATCAATTTTGAATTGGATACAGAAAAGAATGCGAAAACCCATCCTGCCCATATGAGTAAATAAGAATTCAGGGATGAGGTTCTATTTTTCCAAGCGTCCGCAATTGCTGCTGGTATAAAAGCAGTCCAAGGCAAAAAGCCGGCTATTAAAATGGGAACGAAAAACCAAATAGGTTTGTATCGCAAATGCACATCAGTTGTGTAGCGCATAAAATGTTCAACGATAAAATATTTATAGGCAAATTCAGGATTTTTTAGGCTAACTAAAATATGCCAGGGAGCTGCAATTAAGAAGAAAAGGGTTAAAGAGGTTGGAAGATAAACAGGTAATACGCGCTTCCATCCGCCCGTTAAGCTCAACCAGATAACGATAATTGGACCAGGAATTGCAAGCGCCATAATGCCTTTGGTCAAAACACCCAAAGCGCACGCAATGCTAAAACAGTAAAACCAAAATCGTCTTTTATGTCCTGGTTCAGTTTCAAAGCCTTGGTAAAAACTATAAAGGATTAGGGTTACAAGAACGCTGACAGGCATATCTAAGATAATGAGTCGACTAAGACTAAAATAAAGGACACTACTTCCTAAAACGAACGCAGAAAAAAAGCCAGTAGTTCGGTCAAAATGAGTTTTTCCAAAGCGGTAGGTTGCAAGGCATCCAATGAAGGCAAAGAATACAACCCACAAGCGCATGGGCCCTTCATCTGGGCCAAACACTTTTATGCTTGAAGCTTGAAGCCAATAAAAAAATGGAGGTTTTTCAAAATATTTTACGTTATTAAGACGCGGCGTTAAGTAGTCACCTGTTACAACCATTTCTCTAGGGATTTCAACATAGCGCCCTTCATCTGGCGTGGCGAAAGGGCGATTTCCAAGTTGAAACGTAAAGAAAAAGATCAGCGTACAAAAAAACAGCCCAACACTAATTAGATTTTTAAATGAATCTCTATTCACGCGGCATTACTTTCTTCATGAACAATTTTAAGCCATTGATTTTCGTCTAGAATTTTAACACCTAATTCTTTGGCTAGTTTTAATTTTCCGCCCGCATCACTTCCTGCAATCAGGTAGTCAGTTTTACTGGAAACAGAACCTCCAACTTTCGCGCCCATGCGTTCGGCTTGCGCTTTGGCTTCTCCGCGGCTAAGCGAAGTAAGGGTTCCAGTGAAGACAATTGTTTTGCCTGTAAACAGACTTTTTCGAGAGGGTTCTTCATAATAGGGTTGAATGTTTAATTGTTTTTTAAGGTTGGAAATAAGTTCTATTTGTTCTGGCGTTTGAATAAAATTAACCAAATCACCTGCCATATTCTGGCCTATTCCTTCGATTGCTAATAAATCCTCGGTAGTTGCTAATAAGAATGCATCCACCGTTTTATAGTGTTTTGCCAAAAGCTTTGCTGTCACTTGGCCAATTTGTGGAATTCCAAGAGCATAAATAAACCGATCAAGACTAATTGTGCGCCTTTTTTCAATGGCATCGAACAAATTGCGAGCAGACAAGCTTCCCCAACCTTCTTTTGTTCTAATGGGCGTTAAAGACTGCTGATCTCTTTCATATAAGGTAAAGATATCAACGGGGTTATGAATAAGATCATCTTTATAAAAATTCTCAAGGTGTTTTTCCCCGAGTCCTTCAATATCAAAAGCGTCACGGCTTACAAAATATCTTAACCTTTCAATGGCTTGTGCCTGACAGTTAAATCCACCCACGCATCGTTTTGCAACAAGGCCGTTTTCTTGGGCAACTGGTCCAGAGCAAACAGGGCATAGATTTGGAAATATAAATGGATTGCTTTGTGGGGGACGTTTAATGAGGACTGGTCCAACAACCTGAGGGATGACATCGCCTGCGCGTTGAATAATAACGGTATCACCAACACGAATATCTTTGCGTTTTATTTCATCTTCGTTATGCAAAGACGCCCTACTGACCATAACGCCGCCAACTAAGACAGGCTCCAAAATGGCAACAGGCGTTAAAACGCCAGTTCTTCCCACTTGAATATCAATGTTTGTTAAAATAGTTTCAGCTTGCTCAGCTGCAAATTTATGAGCGAGAGAATGCCTTGGAGAACGTCCAATACTGCCTAAACGCTGCTGTAATTTGAGGTCATTGATCTTATAAACAACACCATCAATTTCATAATCCAAAGATGGGCGAAGGGTTTGTAGATGGTTATAGTGGGCTAATAAATGTGCGACATCTTCGCAATATCCAATTTCCGGATTTACAGAAAAACCCCAATTCTTTAACGAATTTAAAATGTCCATATGAGTTTGAGCGCTACTTCCTGATAAGGCATCATAGGTGTAGGCAAAAAACTTTAAAGGCCTTTGAGCTGTAATGGTTGGGTCAAGCTGTCTTAAGGATCCTGCGGCTGCATTTCTGGGGTTGGCAAAAGGTTGTTCACTGTTTGCAATACGCTTTTGATTGAGAATCTCAAAATCAGAGCGGCACATGTAAACTTCACCCCTGACTTCTAAATTTTCCGGAAAATTTTCTCCTTGCAAGAGGAGGGGAATATCTCGAATGGTTTTTAAATTGCTTGTTATATTCTCGCCTTCTTGTCCGTCTCCTCTGGTCGCCCCTAAAACAAATTGCCCTTTTTGATAATGAAGAGAAGCTGATAAGCCATCAATCTTAGGCTCTGCTACAAAAGGTATTTTTTGATTTTCAGAAAGTTTGAGAAACCTTCGAATGCGAGCCTCGAAGTCATAAACATCTTGCTGTGAAAAAGCATTATCCAAGGAAAGCATAGGACGTCTATGTTTTACTTTTTCAAACTCTGGGGCAGGAGGAGATCCAACCCTATGAGATGGACTATCAATGCGGCGTAAATCGGGAAAAAGTTTTTCAATTTCTTGATTGCGAAGACGAAGTGCATCGTAAGCTTCATCAGATATAATGGGCTCAGCAAGGGTGTAATACCGATAATCGTGATATGCAATTTCTTTTGCGAGTCGTTCAAGCTCAGCAGTGGCTTGATCTTTGGTCAGGGGCTGCGTAGGAGTATTTTGTGTTATTTGCATATAATTCTCAAAGGCTTATAGCTTGTAATAAGAATGGTACCAATTAACAAATTTTGGAACTCCTTCTGTAATAGGGACAAGAGGAGAATAACCAAGTTCATTTTCTGCTTTATTTATATCGCTAAACGTTTCCAAAATATCCCCTGCTTGAAGAGGTAAAAAGTTTTTAATAGCCTTTTTGTTTAAGGCTTTTTCCAAGACATCAATAAAATCTAAGAGATTTTCGCGTTTTTTATTTCCCAAATTGTAGATGGGATGATGATTTGTTTTCATCGGAACAGAAGGTTTCTCTAAGGATTTTAGAATACCATTTACGATATCATCAACGTAAGTATAATCTCTTGCCATATCGCCATTATTGTAAACATCAATTGGCGTATTATCTAAAATAGATTTCGTAAATTTAAAAAGCGCCATATCTGGCCTTCCCCATGGACCATATACGGTAAAAAGACGAAGACCAGTTATTGGGAACTGATAAAGATGCCAATAAGATTGAGCCATCAATTCATTTGCCTTTTTCGTAGCAGCATATAAAGAAATGGGAGAGTCTGTTTGCTGATCTTCTGTGAAGGGAAGAAGTTTGTTGCTTCCATAAATTGAAGATGTGCTCGCATAAACGAGATGTTTAAAATTAGGCTGACGGCGGCACCTTTCTAAAATAACTGTGAAACCCATCAGATTACTTGATATATAAGGATAAGGATCAGTCAAAGAATACCTTACACCAGCTTGTGCTGCTAGATGAACAACGCTTTCAATGTTACCTTCTTTTTTCCATATTTCTTCAATAGCATCAGCATTGCTTATGTCTTCTTTATAAAAGTGAAAGTTTGGATAGTCCCGGAGCTGACTTAAGCGTGCTTCTTTTAAGTCAACGCTATAGTATGAATTAAGGTTATCAATTCCAATAACCTTTTCACCTTTCTCTAAAAGGGTTTTTGCTACGTGAAACCCGATAAATCCGGCAACACCTGTGACTAAAACTTTGGTCATAAAACAAAAAGGTTTTTTAAAAAATTAAACAGCCTACTTGGGTTATACGGAGAAAATCCACTTTAATCAAGATTATTCCCGTTTCCTTGACGGTATTCTGAGTGGGCAGTAGCTTTCGAGGAGAAGACAATGCTCAATTTTTTGCACCCCATTTTCCTTCGTTGTCTTTTATTACTTTATTTTTCTTAAGCAATTGATACAACAATGTAGAAATGACTTTATTAAAATTTTGTGCTTCAGTTACTACTCCTTGTTCCAATAATCCTTTTGCAATTTCAGCTGTTGTAGACCATTTATGCGCTTGCAGGTATTCTAGCGTTAAGATAGGTAAGCTTTTTGAACTATTATTTCTTAGCATTATTTTTTTTTCAGGATTCATAGAGTTCTCTATGGCAAATTTCTTTTTGAACAATGCTATCAAATCTCCAAGCTCTTTATATTCCTGCTCTAACTGCTTAAGAATTTCTAGGGACTGCCCTTTTGTAATAGACATAATAATACCTTCTCGTTATAATTACGGGAGAGAAAATGGTTTCTCATTTTCTCTCCTAGAGGATTAACATTGAAGTTAATTAACGGTGCCTCTTGAGCTTTAATAAAGTTCACTAACACCGATGTTTATCTTCTCATAACGTTTCTCCTTCTTAATGCTCCCTGAGCCTATCTTGACAATAATATCAGGGAGCATTACCAATAATTATAGTAGCGTTATAAAAAAATCAACAGAAAAGTATCGAAATCTTTTTTTGTAATATTTTTGATTCTTCATGTGAAAAAAAGATGAAAGATTGGGCTTTGTCATAAATTAATGCGAGTGTAATGTTGCATGGTAATGGAGTGCATTTTTTATTAACGTGCCGATTTTTTTCTTTATGGCCTGGTAATATTTCTTAGGGTTCTAGAATTAGTATCATTTGTATTGTAATCATTTCCGAGTGTGGATATAAGAGATTATCTACTTCATGTCTTCTAAAAACTGAAATTTGGAGGAATTGAAGGTTGTTTTTAAAAAGGTAAATAGCCAGGAAGTCTGATCAGCTCATGGGAACCTCAATTAATATCTTATCCCAAAATGAGATTAACATTAGTTTGGGTAGTAACGAGAGTTCCCTGGAAATTATGTTGGCAGCGATAATATTTCTCTGTTTTAAGCAATGGATAAAATAGTTGCCTTCAAGATTATTCCCTAGGTGGCTTCCTTACCAATTGCATATACGCATGCATAAGTTTTTCAGTTATTGGCCCTGATTTTATATGAATATCAGCTATTTGACTGACGGGAACAATTTCAGCAGCTGTGCCTGTTACAAACATCTCATCAATTTCATTAAGTTCCTCTGGTTTTATGTGTCGTTCATGAACGGGTATCCCAAGGTCCTTTGCAAGGCTGATAACGGTTTGACGTGTAATTCCATTTAAAAAGCAATCTGCAAGCGGTGTATGGAGTTCACCCTTTTTTACCATAAAAACATTGGCGCCTGTGCACTCTGCTATAAAACCGCGATAATCAAGCATAAGGGCATCATCAAATCCCTTTTGTCCTGCTTGGTGCTTACTTAAAGTGCCAGTTATATATAATCCCGCCGCTTTTGCAGCAACTGGGGCCATCGTTGGAGCTGGCCTTACCCATGGTGCCCACATTAATTTAAGCCCCTTATTAGTGGTGCCATTTTGCTGAAAATAGGATTTCCATACCCAGGCAGCAATAACCACATGCACTTTTGAAGCAGGCGCTCCAAGGCTTAATGAATCGCCAGAATACCAGGCAACGGGTCGTATATACGCATCCTTTAAATGATTGGCTTTTAAAAGCTCTATGGTGGCTTTGTTAAGGATTTCAACAGAGTAGGGTATTTTATATCCTAAAAGCTCAGCAGATTTATGAAGGCGTTCATTATGTTCTTTGAGTTTAAAAACAGTTCCGTTATAAGCCCTGCTTCCCTCAAATACCGCACTTCCATAATGTAGAGAATGGGTCAATACATGTAATTTTGCATCCTTCCAAGGGATGAGTTTACCGTCCATCCATATAATACCAGATCGGTTTTCAAAAGATTCGTTTAGCATAATACTTATTAAATATAATCAACTCTTTATTAAGTTTATAAAAATACTATTAAGAAATGATGAATTTTTTAAACTGCTCTAAGCATTCAAGATTTGCCAATGCATCAAGATTTTTAATTGGTTGCTGACCCAAAATTTGCCGAACAACAATTTCAGAGAGTTTGCCATTTTTTGTGCGTGGTAAATCTTGGACTTGGTAGATGTGTGTTGGAACGTGTCTGGGTGTTGTGTTGGCGCGAATTTGCTTTTTGATTCGGTCAAAAAGCTCGCCCGTTAGGTGATAGTTTTGCCTTAATCTTACAAACAAAATAATGTGTTCATCCCCGTTTATTTGCTGACCAACGGCTAAACTTTCAAGAACTTCATACACTTGCTCAACTTGTCTATAAATTTCAGCACTGCCAATTCTAACGCCTCCGGGATTGAGAGTGGCGTCTGACCTGCCATAAATAATAAAACCATCTTCTGGGGTGCGTTCAATAAAATCGCCATGATGCCAAACATTGGGGTAACGGCTAAAATAGGCGTTTGTGTACTTTTGTCCCTCTTTATCATTCCAAAATCCTAACGGTCTGCTAGGAAAGGGCGCAGTGCAAACCAATTCACCCTGGCCAGAATCAAGGGAGTTTCCGCCATCATCAAAGATCTCAACTTTCATACCAAGGCCTGCTCCTTGCAATTGCCCTGGCCAAACAGGCAGCAAAGGATTGCCAAGCATAAAGCATGAAATAATATCGGTTCCCCCTGAAATGGATGCTAAATGGAGATCTTTTTTAATGGATTTATAAACATATTCAAAAGTTTCATTAGCTAAAGGAGATCCTGTTGAGGCAATGGTTTTTAGTTTACTTAAGTCTTGAGATGCCTTAAATTCCGCCTTTTCAAGGGCGCTTAGATATTTAGCCGATGTGCCAAATAAAGTAATTCCGATTTCCTCTGCAATTTGAAACAAATGACCAAAGGTTGGGTAAGTGGGAGATCCTTCATACAAAACTAAACTTGCATTACTGGCAAGCGCACTTACCAGCCAGTTCCACATCATCCAGCCGCAGGTGGTATAATAAAAGACTTTATCTCCTGGCTTAATGTCACAATGCAATTGATGTTCTTTTAAGTGCTGTAAAAGGGTTCCTCCAGCTCCATGCACAATGCATTTAGGAATGCCTGTGGTGCCTGAGGAATAAAGAATAAAAAGAGGGTGATTAAAGGGAAGTTGCTTGAATTCAATTTCTGCCGGTTTTTGGGATTTTAGAATTTCTGTCCAATCTGTATAAGGATGTGCTTCCTTTGTCCCCAAATATGGAACGACAATCGTGTGCTGAATGCTGGGGATTTCTTGTAAGATTTCAGGAACACGCTCTAGGCAATTAAAGATTTTCCCCTGATAGGTATAACCATCGGCTATGAGTAGGATTTTAGGTCTAACTTGGGAAAAACGATCAATAAGACTTTTCGTGCCAAAGTCAGGAGAGCATGAGGTCCAGATAGCGCCTATAGAGGCTGCTGCTAGCATAGCAATAACGGTTTCAGGTAGGTTGGGTAGGTATCCAGC
>JAIEMR010000007.1 GCA_019751935.1 Alphaproteobacteria bacterium | reverse complement strand
CAAATCAGCGGTCCTTGATAAAAAAAGAAGTCGATCTCCATCAACAAGTCAGGTTTCCTCTAAAAGTCGTGAAGGATCTACTGAGGGCGATAATCCGATTGCTACTAAAAAACCATCTAAGATAACTGTGCCATCTGGTTGGCTCTTACCTGACCCAAGCCCACCGTTAAGCAGCGATTTACCAAGCGCCGAAGAAGATGGTGATGAAGATAGCCAAGGATCTTGCACTCCCATTTATTGGGATTTAATAGATGAAATGAGTGATAGAAAACCCATGAGCACACACGGTAGTAGCTACAGTGATAGCGAAGAAGAGGAAGAAACTGATGAAGAAGACGATGATGATGAGGATAGAACTGTTTACCCAGCACCCCTCACAGCTGCTGAGGCCTTAGGTAGGCTAAAAGAATATATCAGTGAAAAAAACAAAACTGTTTGGGAAAGAACCAATGTATTTTTGCAAATAGTGTTTGAATCAGATGCTGACATACGGGACGAAAATTACACTTTTAAAGGTTTATTGGAAGACTTAATGGATAAATCTAAAAAGAGCCGACTCGCTTACCTAAAAAAAAGAATAGATGAATATCCTAATATAATTCGACGCTATAAGTATTTAACCTAACATTAACTAATAAATTATAGACTAAATAAACTAAACGTTTTTCTATTTACAGATGCTAAAAGGAACAAAAAATGTCTCAAGCTAAATCAAGCCGTATCGGTCAGTGCCTAAGTGCCATTCTGCTTACAGGTATTTTATGTGGCGGATCTGCATTTGCAAGCACAAGCGCAGCGTCTCTTGATACACTTAGGGCTAAGTTTGAGGCAGAAAGAAATACTCTACTTTTAGCAGATCTTGCAGGATCATCTTTTAAATCTGACCCTGAAAATACAAAAAAATTAGCAGGCACGCTTATGAACAGATTCGAGCGGGAAAACAATCCTTTGTATGCATCAAGTCTAGCTAAAGTCATTTGCAAAATTGCGCCTGATATGTCTTTAGATTTAGTTCATAATCTTTCAAAAAGAATACTTGTCGAAGTTGGCAATAACAACAATGATAAAAATAATCTGGCTCAAACAATCCTGTATATTTTAATAGAGGCTCCTGCTGAGAATCATAAAATTACTCCAACAGCAGGACATAGTGATAGCAACTCATCAGCGGGACATAGCAGCAGCGATAGCGAACATGAAAAGGCGTATTAACGCTCTCAAATATTAATTATTGGCGGCAACAGAGAGGGGGTTAAACTTTCTTTTACCGCTTTCTCTTCTCTCATCTCTCAAATCCCCCAGATGTTGAGATTGCCTCGTCGTCTGATCTATTTAAAATATCCAAACATCCATACAGAGATAGTGCCAAGGCCTTTACAGTGTCCTGGCCTCTTTGCATTGAAGGTTAATTTTAAACCTCACATACCTCCATCCGATTATTCAAAAATAAAAACATCTTGATCCGGTTTTTGAAAAGCGTCATAAAAAAGCATTATTGTCAATCTGCAAAAAATCACGTTGATACTATTTTTTATTATTGGCCACATTATTAACACTATCTAAGATTTTCGTGTTTTCACGAGTAATAATATTAAACCTTTAAATTATAAAGAGGTAACTATGATCCCCAAAACATATTCCAAAATCTTCACCATCAGCATCTTTTCTTTACTAGCTACTAGCACTGTCATCCCAATCGCTCATGCATCTGTCGATGACAAAGCGCCGACAGGGCCTTTGCAGAGAATTCCAAGGACCCGAACATTAGGCGCCTCGTCATCCCAACCTCTTACACTCTCTGTTGTACCTGCACCTTTAAAGCGAGCTTTTTCAGCCCCTGAATATGGATTAGCAGATCGCCGTAGCTTATTAACTGACGAACCAATCCCTGCTCCATCAGTAATGATAAGACGCCCTTCACTCAGGCAACCTCCAAGGGAGAAAGAAGTACTTGCTGCACAAGATAGGGGTGAAGCGGAAATGGATGCTTTGTCAGAAGCACTGATCCCTTTATCTCAGCCTGTTGCAGGTTTTATACCTTTGAGCGGACATCAATGCTCTCAATTTGATGAATCTAATACAGATGCAGCACTTGCTCGCTTAGGCAGTGATACAATGAAAGATCATATTTTACCTAACGTAGAAAGATTGCTTGAGCACACATGGGACGCAAAACCCATTCCAACAATAGCTATCAAAGATGAGCTTATGGCTGTCGTAGCAGAATTAAAAGCAGGCAAACCTCAACAAGCAGCAGTTTTATCAGCTGCGCTTATTGAAAAAGTTAATGCCGCAGAAACTACAGGCCCCTTAGATGAATTTTCCAGACTTCATCTTTACTCGGTGCAAACAGTTTTACATCTTTTAGCTGGGACTCCTTATATAGCTTTAAATAACTTTTTAGAATTAAGGCAGCTAGGAATTTCATGGCATTCTTATTCCCGCATTATTCCCGCATTATTTAGCAGCCCAGGAAATTTTTACGGATACTTAAATGATTTTGTTTCATCAGATAAGGCAACAACAATTTGGGGTGAAGATGAAAGGATTCGTAAATTATGGCAAGGACATGCCCAATTTGCTTGGGCACAGGAAGACTGTGAAAAGATTAGTAATTTACTAGGAGGATTAGGGGATGCAGCGGGCGCTGAAGGGGAATTAACCTTCCGTCACACTTTATATGTTTTAGGGAAAATGCAATTGCGTTTCGGAGAACATTTAAGAGACGATACTGCTGAGCCTTTACTAGCAGCATCTGGGAAAACCTTAGGAAAAATAGATGGTTATCGTTTTGAAGGTCTTTTTTCTTATCGCAATGCTGCAACAAAAGTCTTTCTAGGAGATGGGGCTTGGGCAAGATATAAACTAACAGGGCAAGCGGAGCATTTAAACGAAGCACTTACTTATTATACAGATGCCATTCCATTTATCGAAGCAGCAAATGAAACAGGCGCTTCTATGATAAAAAGCTCATTCAATCACGCAACAGGCGTTATCCAAGCTTATGGCGAACTACCTGCAGATAGCGTTTCAAATGCAATGAAAATAGGAAAATTAGCAGCCTTAAGAGAGCATCTGATAAGCCTAAAAACTGATTCATTATCTCATATAGACATCCGAATACTGCAAGAAGCCATAAATGCTGAGTTTAAGAAATTGATACCAGAAAGCGCTGCAGCGGCCACTAAAGAAGTTGTAACTAAGAAAAAAAGTGAGAAAAAAAGTGAGAAAAAAAGAAAAGAAAGAGGGTTAGTACCAGCGTCTGATTTTGGTGAAGAGTCCCAATTCGAGGATTTTGGAGCCGGTCGTTATGGTTTGGGGGATTATAGTGAATATCAACAACCACCAGAACCATTAGCTGGAGCAGCAAAAAAGAAGAAGAAGTGAAGTAGCTAAAAAGGGTCTCTGATGAGGCCCATTTTTTTAAACGGCAATATCTTCATCCCACAAAGTCGGATTCTTTTGAATAAAATCCTGCATTAATGAAAAGCACTCAGGACTGTCCATCAGCGTTAAAGAAACACCTTTGGATTTTAAATGCTCCTCATCACCCATAAAAGTACGATTTTCACCAATAACAACCCTTGGGATTTTATAAAGGAGAATCGCACCTGAGCACATTGGACACGGCGATAAGGTTGTGTAAATTGTGCACTCTTTGTAATCTTTTGCCGTTAAACGTCCAGCATTTTCAAGACAGTTCATCTCACCGTGATGAATCACACTGCCATGCTGCACCCGCCTATTATGGCCACGGCCAATGACTTGGTTATTTTTAACTAAGATCGACCCAATCGGGATACCGCCTGTCGCCAAGCCCTTTTTTGCTTCTTCAATTGCCAAATTCATAAAATAGGTATCGTCCATGATGATCCTTTCTTTACAAAAGATTCTCTTATGATTACCTATTATTTCAGCCGGCACCATTCCTTTTTCGTTTGCACCCAAGTGTTTTCCAAAAGTGCTTTTCGAACCGCTGCCATAAGACGATTCATAAAGCTAACGTTATGAATGGAAATAAGAGTATAAGCCAACAATTCTTGTGCCTTTAACAAATGATGAATATAAGCCCTTGAATAACTAGTGCACGTCTGACAAGGACATCCTTGTTCAATCGGCGCTGAATCAAAACGGAATTGACTGTTTCTAAGATTGATATGTTCCTTTTCACTGGCTTCTTCTGTATTCGGCTTCACCAAAGCGCCGCCATGTCTGGCAAGGCGCGTTGGATGCACGCAATCAAAGGTATCAATGCCTTGTTCAACGCCTGAGAAAATATCGCTAACACCGCCGATACCCAAAAGATGGATAGGCCTCTCGCGACTGAGATGCTCTGTTGTGATCCCAACCACCTCATGCATTTGATCTTTGCTAGCGCCTAAAGAGCCACCAACAGCGTGCCCAAAAAAGGGGTGACTGTTTACAAACTCACATCCCTCTTTACGTAAATCGGGGTAAACGCCGCCCTGGATAATGCCATATAAGGACTGGGTTCCATCATCACCGCGTCTAAATTCAGCCAAACTTCTAAGCGCCCAGCGATGACTCATTTGCATAGACTCAGCCGTATAATGTTTATCAACGTGATAGGGTGTGCATTCATCTAAAACCACAATCAGATCTGCCCCCAAATCACGCTGAATTCGAACTGATGCCTCTGGGGTTAATAAATAAGATCTTCCATCGACATAGGATTTAAAGCAAGCACCTTCTTCGGTTATCTTTAAAAGGGTTTTCTGACGGCCCGTCATTCTCTTACCTTTTATTTCAGAAGCCACCGACCCATGGCCAAGGCTGAAAATTTGAAACCCACCTGAATCGGTCAGCATGGGTCCTTTCCAACCAGTAAACTTTTGAAGACCACCCATTTTTTTGACAACCTCAGGACCTGGCTGTAACAACAGATGGTAGGTATTGGACAAAATGATTTGTGTGCCCGCATTTCTCATATCCTCGGCACTTAAACCCTTCATCGCGGCCTTTGTCGCGCAAAAAATAAACGCAGGCGTTTCAATCACACCATGCGGCGTTGTAATGCGGCCAAGACGCGCTCTGCCTGGAGAATGTTCAGTATAGTCAAATTTAAACACGGTAACTCGCATATATAACAGGGGTTCCTAAAAGATTAACAATCAACCTTAATAAATAAGTGCCAATGACATAGCTGACCATCAGAGTATAAAAAGGAAGCGGTGTGGGGCTTAATAAGACCCACGCGATATAACTAAAGATGAAACTATCCAAAAGGCCAGAAAGAAACGTCGACACATTTTGCCTAAACCAAATATATCGGCCATTGCTGAGGTTGCGAATTTTTTGAAAAATCCAAATATCAAATAACTGGCTTAAGACGTAAGCAATTAAGCTGGCAAATAATAACCTAGGAGTCGGCGTGAACAGTTTAAGCATGGCTAAGTAATTGGAATTTGCAAAATCGCTTACTTCTGGTGGGCTGACTCCTTCAGATAAAGGTGTATGGCCTAAGGTTAAAATCATCAAAAGGGTTACTAAAATTTGCGAGATAAAACTTAACCACAAAGCATGTTTTGCTGTATCAGGCCCATAATGTTCAGTCAATATATCGCTGACGAGGTAGGTTGTTGCAAAAACAACTGTGCCAAGAGCCACCGGCTCAGGCGAAAAGACAAACTTAGCTGCATGCAAAACCTGTATATTGGCAACAATAATGGCGATTGCATTATAGACATATAACCCTGTTGCCCCGAAATAACGCAGCATGCCCAAGATCGTGATCGCACAAATCAAAAAGGTTATAAGAGAGAGAATTTCCGGAGAAAGATTCTCGAGTATTAAAATCAGATAATGAACGAAGTTATCCATGGGGAAAAGCAAAAGGGCACAGATAAACTACCTGCGCCCCTTCATTAAAAAGTACAGCTATGCAGAAACTTTTGCAGCGATGCGGTCCATAACGGCTTTTTTCAAAGCAGCAACCTTTGGTCCAAGCTTCGCAGCAGGAGTTCTGACTAGAAATGAATCAAGACCACCATGAAATTCAATGGTGCGGATTCCAGTCGTTGACAGGCGCATACGCACCATTCGTCCAAGAGCTTCGCTCATCAAAGAGGTCTCTTGCAAATTTGGTAAGAAACGACGACGAGTTTTGTTGTTAGCGTGGCTGACGTTGTTACCTGTCAGAACACCTTTTCCTGTAATTGTGCAGCGCTTAGCCATCTTAAATCTCCATGTAGAAATGCATATTACTTATAGCGGAATTAGAAAAACCAGTCAATGTTTTAATGGGTTACCAACTTAATAACCTGACAGAATTTTTTGGAGTTACTTTTAACCTTATATTAATATTGTATATCTATATTTAATAATGGTGGTAAGGTAGGCCCGGATTGCGCCGGGTCCGAAACTGGCTGTTAAAGCCGCCTTTGTCCACATATTGACAAAGGTTTGCCGTGTTTTAACTTTAGATACGCGCGTATCTGCAGTATAAACTGCTTTTTTATGGGATGGAACCCATATCTGAGATTGGAACTTTGTAAGCTTTTTAAAAGCGATAAAAAGGGAAAAGGTAGAGTTTTGTTGAGGTGGCGGCTGGGGGTGGATGCCGTTTGGGGCCGTCTGAGGGGGGCCCCACAAAGCCAAAACTATACCCATCAACCCCTACAAAACCAACAATTACTCTTAAGTTCTCTTGCCAGCAGAAAATCATTTAAAAATCTCGCTGTGTTGTAAGAGATTATCGATTAATCTCCATCGAGGAATTTTTCATCACCTTCACCAAATAAACAGCAGCCAATACGGTAAAAACGGCGCCGCCCCAAAAGGCGCCAACAGCGCCGCCCATCATATCTGACAAATAACCAGCAACTGAGTTGCCAATCAAAACAGCCGTACCGCTGGTTAGATAATAAAGAGCAAAGGCTGTCCCACGCAGATGGGGCAATGTTGATTCTGCAATCAGCGCTGCAATGAGCCCCTGAGTCATTCCCATATGAAGGCCTGCTAAAAGCATACCTACAAAAATACCTGCTGGGGCGTGAATACTTACGATCACTACGTTTGTAACCGTCAGCACCAAGATACCACTTAGCAAAAGCTTGTGGCGGTTATACTTGTCGGCAAGCTTACCAATCGGCAAAGAAATACCTGCATTGACAATGTCATAAGCAACCATCAATAAAGGCAGCATTTGAATAGACCACCCCAAATCCTTGGCGCGCAAGGTTAAAAAAGCTTCGCTAAAACGAGCCAGCATAAGCAAAAAAGAAACGCCTAATAGCTTCCAAAAAATAGGAGGTAAATATTTTGCGTCCCTCCAATGCCAAGGACGCTGCTTAATCTCTGTTTCTTCGGCTGGCGGCTTTACGACAAAATATAAAATAAGAAAAGCAATAGCCGCTGGAATAATCGAAAGCCAAAATACCAAACGATAATTATGGGGAGATAAATGCATTAATATTGCAGCAATACCACCGCCAAACACTGCGCCAAGGGTATAGAGCATATAACGAAGGCCATAACTTGACCCCTCTTTGTGCTGAGGCGAAAGATCCGCAATCAAAGCATCCGCTGGAGCTGAACGCACTCCTTTACTAAAACGATCAATCGATCTAGCCAGGAAAATCCAACTAATGCTTGTAGCCATCGCAAACATTGATTTAACGACAATGCTTAGAAATGTTCCAACCAGGATAAGGGGTTTTCGCGTTTTCCAATAATCGCTCAAAACCCCTGAGAAAACCTTGGCTAAGAATGCCAAAAAGACAGCAACCCCTTCAATCATGCCAAGCTTCGTTTTTGATGCACCCAAGACCTCAGTCAAAAAAGTCGGAAGCAAGGTGAACACCATGACGGTAGCCGTGCTCCAGAAAAAGCTCATCCATGCTATCCCCCAAAGACTGCGGTTATCGGCAGGATTAGGCGACATAGAGAAAAAATTTTTCAAAACAATAGTCCCTAAAAAAGTACAGACTCGAAGAATTTCAAGATATCTGCAGGAAAATGAGGGGCAAGGAGCGGAGTGTATATTAAATACATGAGCACCGCAGATTCCCGAAATTTGACGAACAGATATCTTGAAAGACGAGAAGTCTGAAGATTTTTTAATCTTAATAAGTTAGTCTATGCTATGGGAAAATCACACAAAGAGCAAAGAAAATGAGCGAAAAATATGTACAAAGCAAGTCTATAAACCTTTGGACTGAAGCATTCGGTGACCCCAAAAACCCCTCTGTCATTCTGATTTCTGGCGCTGCCAGCCAAGGCGTTTCTTGGTCTGCTGATTTTTGCAATCTTTCGGCGAGCCACGGTTTTTATATTGTTCGATTTGATCCCAGAGATACCGGCCTTTCAACGCATATTGATTTTACGAAAACTCCTTACAAAATGAATGATATGGCAGACGACGTCACCCAAATCATGAACGCATATGGTTTTGAAAAAACGCATATCGTTGGAACCTCAATGGGCGGTTATATTGCCCAAATCTTAAGTATTGATCACCCTAGCCGCGTTCAAAGTTTAACTCTTTTAATGTCAACCATGGACTTTACGCCGCAGGTTTATTCCTTTATGGGGATGAGCACCGCTTTTCTAAGTTTGTCCGGTCCCAAGCCAGAGGCCCTAGAACAACTTAAAAATTTGTTTAGCGGCGCTGATCTTAGTAATCCAGAGGTATGGATGGACAAAAGCCTTAAGACAGTTCAAATTTTTAACGGAGATCAAGCACCCTTTGATGAAGAAGAATATAGAAAAACCCTAAAGCTTGCCTTTGAGCGTATGAACCCATCTGTCCCCATAAAAACACCACATAACCATGCTCTTGCGAGCGGCTTTGGTCCAACTCAATTTGCAGCGCATAAAATTAAATGCCCAGCCTTAATCATTCACGGATCGAATGACCCAATTATTCCGGTTGATCATGCGCATGCCACAGCAAAGGCCATCGAACATTCAGAAAAATTCATTATCGAGGGGATGGGCCACGCTAGACCCAAAGTTTATGATAAGGTTATTGCAGACAGATTGGGAGAGTTTTGGAAATCAAGTAAGGATGCTTAAAGCGTCCTTATTCATTGTTGGGCAGTCTCAAAATCCTCTAATCGATGATTACAATAGGAATACACATTACCATCTAACATCCTTAAACGAAGCATATTGTCTTGGATATAGGCTTGACTCAAACGGTATTTATTAGCGCCTAAATCAATCGCAGAGAACCGTCCACCAGTAAAAAATTCGATAGCATTATAAGGCCCAGCAAAATTATGGTATTCCGTCAATCTAAATATATTATTCTGGGTTCTTAAGATCTTTGCGCCTTCACGAGAGGAAACTGTGAATGTTGCTCCGGTCCTATGGTCAACTATTTCTTGCATTGGCATTGAAACGCTAGTCGAACGTAAGTGGTTATTAGAAAAGTTTTCATCAAGAAAAACAAATGCCCTAGCCTGAATTATCCCTAAAAGCAAAATTACTAATATGCTGATTTGTTGAAACATTTATCATCGCCTTATTCAATTTTATGAATCAATATAACAGAATCGACATAAAATGATTATGCAT
>JAIEMR010000121.1 GCA_019751935.1 Alphaproteobacteria bacterium | reverse complement strand
CCTCAGTCTCGCAATCTCTGCGATCGAGCAAGATGCAGAAAGTTCTCA
Organism: Alphaproteobacteria bacterium; assembly: GCA_019751935.1. Classification (GTDB taxonomy): domain Bacteria; phylum Pseudomonadota; class Alphaproteobacteria; order Paracaedibacterales; family CAIULA01; genus CAIULA01. Next base: position 9,552 of record JAIEMR010000121.1, on the reverse strand, counting down.
AGCTCAAACTTCATGAGAGCAATACAAATGAAAAGAATTGTCAGAAGTGTATCCCTATGATTCTTTTCAAGACCTTTGAATTGCTTGATCAAAGATCTTACAAAAAGTGAATCGTCGAGTTGACGATATTCTGAGAACCTAGTTAATTTTTTGTGATGATTTAAATATCCCTAAAAAGGATGCGATTGAATTGAACTAAAATCAAGTGGTTTCCTCTTAGCTTGGATCAAGTGCAGAACCAATATCATTGGAGCTTTGAAGGACTTCAGGAATTAAGCCTTTTGGTATTTCTTGTTGACTGTACCTTTATGCATGATGCCTTGCGTCATGTTGAACTGTTTTAAAAAATAATTTTTCACAATCCAGCTTTGCGAATCCCGTTTGTAGATGATTGGGAGTTACTTGTTTGCGCCTCTTCACAAACGCTACCAGAAATATTCCCTGAATCTTTATCTACGTTCGGGCTATCTTGCAAGCGCGAGATTTGCTTACACTTTTCACGTCAAATCGTTGCTGGGCCTAACGCCCTTACATTTGAGCATCTAAGCTACGGCTGTAGTATTTTTACGCCTCTCTGAATATAAAAAACTTAGCAACCTATGAGAAAAGTTGGGAGCTAACTAGTCCCTAGACAGAGGAGGGAAATAAATCTTCCCCTATTCCAGACCAATCAAAAGTTCTGAATGCGTCCAACCGCCCCCAAAACGACAGGGCTAGGTAAAATCCTGGTCCTTTTTTATTTCTGTTTTGATTGAATAAGACTAGCTAAATTCGGTGGACTCGTAAAAATAAATGCTTTCCCTCTTTTGGCCATTTTTAATAACCCTTTATTATGCAAATCTTGTAGGTCATGCCTAGCAGTATCATATGCTATTTGATGGCTGTTTTTATGGGCTTCTATAGTGTAATCTGTGCCAGGGTGACGCAGAGCGTGAGCCAGTAAAGCCTCTTGTCTATAGTTGAAGTTTCCATCTCTTTTGACCAACAACTCCACCTCACTTAATTCATGTGATTTACGATTAATGTAGTCGTGTAGAGATTGCCTTGATTTTTTAATCACATCTGATTGATGAATAATGAAATAAGTAAGATCATTTTGATCTGTCTCAGTATAAAGAAAAGCTTCTCCATACTGAGCGGGGGTTTTCAAAATGATTTCAGATATTGAAATAAACTCAAAGAGCCAATACCCATTCCGCAACATTAGCCAATAAAATAAAGCACGTGCAGTCCTACCGTTACCGTCTACAAAAGGATGATCATACGCTAGCCAAAAATGAAGGATCATCGCTCGAACAACTGGATGAAGAAATTGTTGAGGAGTTTGACCATTTGCGAATTGACACATGGCTACCAATCTCTCTGACAACTGACTTGCATGTGGTGGATCATGCAAAATATCTCCTGTAATTGCATCTTCAACAACTACATTCTCATCTATCTTTCGTAATCTTCCTGCAGCATCTGGATTATCCAAAGTTTGATCTGTAATTGTTCTATGAATTTCAAAGACCAAATCAGGAGAAAGAGGCTGATCCTTCCAGATAGCAATCTTTTGCATTGTATGAAAATTATTGAAAATCATTCTTTCACTTTTATCCCGAGGAGGACGCCCTGATCTAAGCATTTCCTTAGCTATCTTTCGGGTTGTAGCAGCTCCTTCGATTTGACTTGAGGTAATCGCTTCTTGTATTAGAGAACGTACTATATACTGATCTCGAGTCTGTGGATTAACAATAGCTTCAGAAATTTTCACCATTCCTCCGGCTCCCAAATCAATTTGATGAAGCTGTTCAAGAACTTTGTCGGGAAGATTATAAAAAAACATATCTTTTCGCTCTCTATCCCATAAAGGAACCGACTTAAACCCGAGTAAACGCCTCATTTTGATTCCACACCACCATTCTTCCAAAGTCAAGCCTTTGGGCGGAGTTAAGTGACGCAATATATCCCAATGACGATATTTTCCTTCATCTTCTGTCTTGATTCCTTCGTTGCGGATGAGATTAAATTTTTCCGGAGAGGAAAAAGACATTAATTGATTGTCCCGAATATCAGGAGGTCTGCGAGGTATTCTCATTTTTCTACCAATTTTTCACTTAATGGTAGCAATTAAAGGTTTTTCTTGTAAATACCAATTTTAAAAAACCGGCATCAGAGACAAGTTGCTTACTATAATACGCTTATAGTATTAAATACCAAATCGGTAGATTTTGGTAAGAAATTGGTAGTTGAGAGCCAACGATAGCAAGCATTCCATTTTCTCCGGTCAAAAGTTCTGAATGCGTCCAATCGCGCCCGTATTTTAATAGGTTTGATACCCCTTATCTGATGTTTTTATCAGGGGGATTCTGGTTATGTCCGCGGCCGGACCATCGAAAGAAAGCTTGTTCGTCTATAAGCACGCGATTAGACACGCGTTTGATAACGTAATCGAATTTTTTTATTCTACTATGGAAAACAAGGTGCCTTAAACCGTTAACGGTTGGCCAAGGATGGTATTTGGGCCACTCTGTTAATGGAATAAGACGTGTTTTGGGTACAGAGAACTCTTGCATCATATGAAACCTCTAAAGTGTTATGCAAACTCGCTTCCTTTGGCGCAATGCTTATAGGTATTGCGAATTTTGATACCATTCTTTAGTAGATGTTTATTTTTGGAGAAAAAGAGATGCTCGTGTTTTCTCTGGGGAATTGGATAGGAAATTTCCTAGAGAAAAATAAGGTCTATTCGAGAAATAGATATTTGTTTGGGAATATCTAATGGGAAATTTGAAACATTGGGTAGGATTTTTTATTATTAAAGGCTAGACCTCGAATAGGGATAGTTCGTATTTCTCCATTCTTGGTTTCATGTAAAGTAAGACGTTCCTTAAAAAAGTCGATGTTCTCCCATCTTAAGTTCATCAATTCTCCCTGTCTCATTCCTGTAGAGAGAACGACTACCAATGCAAGGTAAAGGTGTTCATTCCTGCTTTCTTGGCAGGCTTTAAGAAGAGCCTATCGCTCAAGCTCGCAAGGAATCTTACTCGGCCTCTGGGCTTGGAGGGCTTTGAGACTCGGTGTATAGGAGAATCGATAAGCTACCCCCATTCCTTTACGGCTATCGTCAGGGGATGAGATAAAGCTGCTAAATATCGAACGACTGTAGCAGGGGAGCGGAGGGTCCTTTTATAGGTAGTTCCTTTAAGAAGTTTGTCTTTTTGTTCTACTATGAGAGCGGGAGTTAGGTCAGAAAGTAGGCAATACCCTAACTGTTCTTTCCACCAAGTTAGCTGCGCTGTGCATGCAGGAGCATTTTTAGGTTTTGTTGGGATGATGTTTTCAATATAACGGTCGACTAAATTCGCAACGGTGTGTGTTTTTGATTCGGAAGTTTTAAAGTAGCGACCTTCTCTCATGGCAGCTTCTGTTTGATGAGCCCAAAGCTTTGCGTCGGTCTTTCTTTCAAAGGTAGCCATTTCTTTTGGGAATTCTTTTAGTCTGATTTGGACTCTGTAATGAGTTTTTCCATCTGCTGTTTTTCTTTCTTGAATATAAGCCATAAAAATCCAGGTTATATGTTAATCGATCACAAACAAATACGACAATGGATTGTTAATCATAGGACGTAAGCTTCAATTTCTGGCTGAGGAGTTGTTTTGAGAGGGAAGCTTTCTTAAGATTTTCTCTTTTGGTGCACTGACGGTGCATTTGAAGATAGACTTTGTAGAAAACTTGTAATTGCAAAACAATTTTCAGCTAGAACAGGTAGACAAAGCTTTTGTCCTTTTTGTCCCATTTGTCCTTTAGATGAAGCTTATCGTTAGCAACGAGAGATGTTGCCATGTTTTGCGGGGAAGTGCACCGTGAGTGCACCATGATACAAAAATGGCAGCTACAACTCTCGCTGTAACTGCCTAAATCTAAAATACTCCGGGTGCAAGATTCGAACTTGCGACCAATGGATTAACAGTCTTCTATTCTGCGGCATCTCGCAACATATCATAACATGTAACGGCTGGGAGATTAGGGGATTGTGGGATTCTATTCAAGAGTTGAAAGTTGTGAAATATCGTGTGGTTTTGTCGGCAAGTGGAGCAAAAGTGGAGCATTATATCCCGAGATCTTGCTCTTGAGCTTCAGTTTTTTTTGACTGAAGAGCTTGTAGCAAATCGTTAGGATTTTGGGTTTTCTGTATCCACTTACGTATTTCCACAATGATGGCATCCAAATCATCAGAAGAGAAAAAGATACTTTGGTCTTTGGCAAATGAAGGTAAAGTGTATTGTGAGTATTTAAGAGGATGTGGTTCTATCAATTTGCTTTTTCCCATTTCTGGGTGATTTCTGTTGTGCGTCAATCGATCTCGTATATCATTGAGATAAGCCATTATTGGCATAATCGGTCTATCGGGCATTCCCTTTTTCTTAAGGATGCAAGTTTTAAATTCATCCCATAGATTGTAGATTGCGCATAGGCAGTCTTCAAGAGCTATCATGTGATTCAGACCGCCCAATGCATTGTTTTCTTTGTATTTTTTCTGGGTCATGCGATGCTTTTCCTTTTGAGCACATTCTTCCAAGTCCGGAGATGGTGGATGGTTGCTTCGAATTATACAGGTAGCATCTTGCTGATCTATTGAAAATCCATACAATTGTTGAGCTCTAGCTTGAGTCTTTAACATCCACGCGTAATTTGAGAGAAATCCCTGCGCAGAATCAAGATAAACGCCAAACCTTTCAGTTAAACCGTTCAAAAATACGGTGGTTTTATTAGAATCCATGAAAATTCGCCTTTGGTCCTGTTAAATTTCAGCAGTTCTTGTTTTGGGAGGCGTGAATCCTACGATCGCTTTTGCAATAGTGAGATCAGCATGGCCACATAAATGATAATATGAAGTTTATGCCCCTCTATTTCTGACTAGAGGGGGAATGAGTCGGGATTCGCAAGTTCTGCAGAGTCTAAGCAACTATCAACAACGCAGTATCCTTCTACAGGCAAGGAGTTCTGAATAGAGGGGATGTTAGTCCTTTTTCATTTGAGTTCATTCTCCATTTTTTTTACCTCAAGTTTTCTATTGTAAAATGCTTTCTACATGTTCTTTGCCTGCGGCGCTCGATTACAAAGAAATAATTCTTGGGATATCGGAGTTTTATTCTCATCCGCAGGAAGAAATAAAGATTGCATTAGGGGTGCGCTCAAATCTACTGCATAATGAGAAAAATCTATGATATCCTTTTCTCTAAGCAGAGCTTCGTCAGTGAAAAATTGCCCTGAACATTTTTTTGAGTCTCTTAAGGTTAATTCATATACAGCATCGGCCATGATCGCAGGCCATCGACTTCCTACGTACACCTGAGCCAAGCAATGCTCTTTGATGGTTGAAGTGGCTATCGGTGTTTCAGGCCAAAGAGAATTCACTGCAATACCATCTGATTCAAATTCAGCAGACATCCCCAATGTACAGAAGCTCATTGCGTATTTAGATACGGAAAAGGCTAAATGGTTTTTAAGACGATCGCGATCGATGTGTAATGGGGGAGAAATATTGACGATATGAGGATTATTAGCCTTTCTAAGATAAGGAAAACATGCTTGAGACATAAAAAAAGCAGCACGCACGCTTGTTGTAATGATTAAATCAAATTGTTCTGGCGTTGTGTGTAAAGTGTCGGTAAAGCTCATAGCGCTCATATTATTGACTAGAATATTCACTCCACCAAAGAGATCTACTCCTTGAGAAATTGCCTCTTTAATTGCTTGCTGATCTGAAATATCTATATTTAGTACAAGCGCTTGTCCTCCAGCTGAAATGATTTGATCCGCAGTCTGTTTAATATTTTCTGGAGCGTCTTTAGTTAGAATGATAAGGTTTGCTTTAGTTGTTGCATATCGTAGAGCAATTGCCAGGCCAATCCCTCGACTTCCTCCAGTGATTACAATTGTTTTTCTTTCTAATTTTGACATGTGATTTTCCTTTTTTGAATAAAAAGCTCTTGAAGGCCTGAATAAGAAACGGCATTTTTTGTTAAACTTCGATAAGTTCCAAACTGTAGAAGCTCCTGAGAAATTTCTTCTAATAATCCTAATGTAGCTCTCATGGGTCCAGAACCCAAGCTAACTCGTGATACTCCAAGTTCTTTCAACTCTTCTATAGAGGGCAATTGCGAATTTGCCACAAGGTTGATCGGCGCTTTAATTTCTCGAACGAGAGAAGAAATTAGATCTTTATCATTTACTACGACAAAAATAGAATTAGCTCCTGCTTCTAAATAGGCTAGAGAGCGCTTTATAGTTTCTTCCAAAGCCTTTTCTTTTTCCATAAGCCCCAAATAAAACACATCGACGCGTGCATTAATCCATAAAGTGTCTGAAGAGAGTTGTTCTCGAATAGCTTGAATTCTTTCTGCCTGTATCGTTATCGGAGTTATAGGGGAGGCTTCATCACCTGTCCCATCTTCAAAATTAATACCGACAGCTCCCAAAGAAACTACTTTTTTTATGTTATAGATTATTTCTTCGATGTTGTTGCTATAACCTGCTTCTATATCAACAGAAACAGGAAGCGTTACAGAGGATAAGATCTGTTCAATATTATCCAGCATTTCTGGAAAAGGGATGTTTTGTATGTCGCGATATCCTCTAGATGCAGCAATGCCAGCGCTTGTTGTTCCAATGGCTGAAAAACCTGCTTTTTCAAAAATTCTTGCGCTTGCAGCATCCCATGCATTTGCTAAAATAAAAGGCTTCTTTTGATAGTGTAATTCGGAGAAAATCTTGGCTTTAGGATTTTTTTCAAAGGACATGTTCTCTCTCTTTTTTCAATTTTTTGAGATAAAATTCAATAAAATAACGTACCTTAGGTTGTAAATAGTTTTCCTGAGAGTAGCCTAAATAAATAGGCTCTGGAGGCTCTCTGAATTCAGCTAACACTTCCACAAGACTTCCAGTAGATAAATATCCTTCTGCTTCTAACTGGTGTAGTTTGATGAATCCTAACCCCTGAAGAGCACAAGAAACCATCATGTTAGTGTCGTTTACACTCATTAAAGGATTAAGATAAATTTGTTGCCCGTTGTTGAATGAAAGTTGATGGCATGATTGCCTTACGCTGTAAGTAATAAAATGGTGGCGAGATAAATCTTGAGGATTTTTAGGAATCCCATGATGCTCTAAGTACGAAGGAGAAGCGCACAAAGAGAAATAGCCTTGGGCAACTTCTCGCTGAATGATACCGGAGGGCATAGCATGAGCGAGCCCAAAAAACAGATCGACATCCTGCCTGGACAGATCAGAAGTTTGACCAACAATAGTAATGTCTAATGTGATATTGGGATATTTTATGAAAAATTCTTGTAAATGAGGGATAATCCAACGATTAGCAAAGTATCGACTAGAAAGTACTCTCAACAATCCAGAGGGCTCCATCTGTTGAGCATCCATCATTTCATCGAGATCCTTCACCTTTTTCATGATTTTTTTACAATGTTCGTAGTAGACGTGACCTATTTCCGTCAGCTCTAACCGTCTTGTTGTTCTAGATAGCAAACTTAATTTTAAATCGCTTTCTAAGGTGCTTATCTGTTTGCTAACTGCTGCAGAGGAAAGCCCAAGTCGTTTGGCTGCCAATGCCAAACTATTTGCTTCCACTACTTGTATAAAAGTTTCTAAATGCTGTAGCTTTCCCATGGATTGATAACTGATTTTAATGAATTAGCGCAAATGATGCTTTATTAATGAAAATATTGCAACAATAAGGTGGCAAAAAAAATGGTATGCTAGGAATTTTTTTGGAATGACCTGCCCCAGGATTTTTGTTTTTTATTCGAGAAGTTGGCCCTCTAGAAAACGTTGATTTTAATTGGATAGATTTTAGGTCTAAGGGAAAGTAAGGCGCATCATTCTTTCGAAAATGCACCAAAAATCTGTCCTAGTCTGGAAAACGCGCTGTAGAGGAAGAGATTCTTGTTATCTCTTATTCAAGACCCTGGATAGAATTTTCTTCGTCGAAGTTGTGAAAATAGCTAATTAAGCAAACCAAGATAGGTTGACTGAACAGAATTTTTTCAACTGAGGAAAAAAAGTTCTATAGAGGTACGAGGATTCCATGGCTTCAAAAAATGCGTAATCTGGACTTTCGGCAATAACTACGCCTTCTAGTGATTTACGAAGAACATCTTGGTCATAAATGAACCTCGAAAATCCGGCGCCAGATCCTCCTGAGATGCTTTCTCCGCTAGTATTGGAGACTTCCCAATATTGAATGCCGGATGTGTCATCAAGCTTAAGGACCTCTCCACCTCCAAAGGTAACAAAAGTATTTAGCAGTCCATCAGGGCGAGTCTCAGCAGCCCCTCTATAGAAAACAGAGAAGAGTTGGCTTCTATGCTATAAAAAAGAGAGTCCGTAATTAGCTCGTGATCGGGTAGGCGTTCATCGATTCCAAGAGCAATGAATGCGAGGTCGGGTAAATATCGTTTTCTTGAATTAGAGTGAAAATCTTCTATGGAAGCAATATGGCGCATACCGGAGCTGATTGCAAGGACAACGACTGGATAGAGAAAGGGATTGTAACTGCACTTGCAAGCAGTGAGAAGTTTTTCTCTTTCTTCGTCACTCAAAAAACGAACTCTTCCGGCGGGCTCTCTTGGTTTGGAGATTTTGGAAACAGGAGAGGCCTCGATCCAGCCAAATTCCTTAATTCCTAGTGTAAAAACATGACTGAGTGCTGCGATGTAACGCACGGCAGTGGAAGGACTCCTTTGAGTTCCTTTCTTGGTAAGTCCTTTTAAAAGTTCATCTCTGCCGCTTGCGATCATTGCTGGAGTAATATCGCAAAGTACATACCGCCCAAGTTTTTTCTTCCACCAAGCAAGTTGTGCTTTTTTATAGCCAGGAGGGTTGAATAGTTAGATGTAACGATCGATCATATTGCTAAGAGTCCGTTTTTTTGACTCTGAAGTTTTAAAGTGACGGCCTTCTCGAATGGCAGATTCCGTATTTTGCGCCCATTTTTTAGCATCGGTAAGACGAGTAAAAGTGGCAGCTTGAGTTGGGAAGCCCTTTAATCTCACAATTACCTGAAATCGGTCTTTGCCATCTTTATCTTTTCGTTCTTTGATTGTAGCCATAGTTTTCCAAAATTTATGTGTCATTGTTTAGTTCAACACAAGACCATTGATCTTATGGTTACATGGTACGACACAACAGAATAAAGGACTTCTTGGTTCGCTTATCGGACTTTTTGCTTCCCGATAAAGAAAAGATCCGAGTTTATTTTCTGTGTTTTTTTAGAAGTGCAGCATAATTGTAGCATTCAGGTTTGAAGGCATAAAAAAAGCGGTTAAGTTTTTGACCTAACCGCTTAAAAGATAAATACTCCGGGTGCAAGATTCGAACTTGCGACCAATGGATTAACAGTCCACTGCTCTACCGCTGAGCTAACCCGGAACAGTAAGGCAAGATAGTAAAAGAACGTCGAATTTTATGCAATTTTTTCTCTGATTTTTTTTAAAAAATCTGGTTTTTCTAGTTTCGACCTTCTTCGAATATTTGGTTTTGGAAATTTTT
>JAIEMR010000148.1 GCA_019751935.1 Alphaproteobacteria bacterium | reverse complement strand
TGTTTTTAAAATATTTACTTTTTTACTTAGAGATACCGGAATACCCTGATTTTAATATCAGATCCCCGGATCCGTTTTTTTTATTTGGATCAGTCGACCGGGTACATATTGCTTTTGAAAATATTTTCAATTTTTACTTAAGATTAACTTATTTCAATTATGTTGATAGTTGCAATATTAAACATGAATTGGAGGTTACTGATGAAAAAATCCTTACACAAAGTCTTGTTTTTAACCGTAGCGACAACAGCTTTATCAACGATTCCAACATATGCAGGGGATGATCCTCTTGCTAGCGGAGCCCCTAGATCAACAGTAACAAACACTGTAGTTCCAGCCAGTTCTGTTCCAGTTGATCCTTCAGTTCCTGTGGCTCCTAAAAAAACAGTAAAAGTTGTGTCCACTGGATGTGGTGGATGTTTGGCTGGGGTGGGTGCGTGGTTTAGCCGGACCTTTACACGTCAGAATCTTCAAACAGCCGGACATGTGGTTGACGAGGTGGCTAGTTTAGCTCAAGTAGGTCTTGCTGCAACAGGAGATAAAAGGCTTACAGATATTGCTACAGGGATTAGGACAGGCGTTAAAGTAGCTCATACAGTAACCGATGATCTTTCCGGACCAGATGGTGTTAGTGTCGCAGGTGTTTTAAAAGCAGTTAATGATGGCGCCGATGGTGCCGTTATGATTACAGGTCAGGTTGCACCTGGAAAAGGGTCTCAAGTTTCTAACGTAGTAAGCATTATTAAAGCAAGCGATGACGCGGCTTCGACTTTGTTCGGGCCTGACGGAAAACCAACTGCGTCTAGTGTTCTTAGTGCTGGTGGAAAAATAGCTAGCATTGTGGCAAATCAAACAGGTGATAAGGATGCGGAAATAACTGCAGCTGTTCTAAGCAGAATGGGCGGAGCAGTACAAGCACAACAGGGTGTCACCACTGCAATTAGCAATGCAAACCCGTTGCCAGAAACTACCGCATAAGGTTAAATATTTCCTCTAAAATAAACCGAATGTAATCTGCAAAGACTACATTCAAAGGCCTGCTCTTCACGGGGCAGGCTTTTTTCAAGTTGATTTTTAAAGTTTCTTCCTCATCTAAACAATTTGCATTCACCTGATAAATGTCCTATAGAAAGGGTGTTCTTCCAAAGTAATGCAAAGAGGACAAATATTTGCCCTCTTTGAAGTTAGAGAGGTAAGTGTCATGTTAGTAAAAACAGTAGAAGCAAAACGCCTAGGCGATCACTCCACAAATTTCTTTAAACACGGTTCCCTGAATTGGGATATGCAATGCGAAAAATGGAGAGCTGAGACGAATCATCTGATGTTAACAGGGGAAGAAGACCTTGATATCCCTTTTAATGAAATGCTTTCCTATCATGAGGAACATTGTTTATCCCCTGAAAATAATAAAACGTCACGCCATCAATCTTGTGATTGCCATCCAAAGGTAAAAAGCCCTAAAGTGAAGATCTAGTCACAAATTTTAAGGGAAATCTTATGGCTCTGACTCCATCTAACATGCTGCCGCTTGGGACACAAGCACCTGATTTTAAGCTTTTAGATGTGGTGGATAATAAGGAAAAATCCCTTAAAACGCTGAGTTCCTCTACGGCGACGGTGATTATGTTTATTTGTAACCACTGTCCTTTCGTAAAACATATACAAAAGGAACTCGTAAAGCTTGCAAATGACTATCTGTCTAAAGGGATTGCTTTTGTTGCGATCAGCTCGAATGATGTTGAAAATTACCCTGATGACTCGCCTCAAAAAATGAAAGAGGTTGCTGCAGAGTTTCATTACTCATTTCCCTATCTCTATGATGAAACACAAAATGTGGCTAAGGCTTATCAGGCGGCTTGCACGCCAGATTTTTATGTGTTTGATGGAAATTTAAAATGCATTTACCGCGGGCAATTGGATGATTCAAGGCCTGGGAATGATATACCTGTAACAGGGAAAGATTTAAGGGGCGTGCTTGATTGTGTGCTCTCTAAAAAACCAATTCCTCAAGACCAAAAACCAAGCATTGGTTGCAACATTAAGTGGAAATAAGGGTATAGCTAACCTCTGATAAAGTGATAACAGCCACTGGATCACCACAGCTCCTCTGGAGCTTCGTGATGAACGGGGATTATTATGCTTTTAGACGGGGATTATTATGCTTTTATAAGTGTCTCAGCTATAGCTTCAAGTTCAGCTATTTCCTTGGGGTCAGTCATCCAAGAGGTTACAAACCTGTAAATGTTCTGATCTGCAGGCCCCCAGGCATAAAAGGTTGCGCCCTTATCATATAAGGCGCCAGCAGTTGCCGCAGGGATAAAGGCAAAGACTTCATTTGCCTCAACAGGATTGACAATGAAAACGCCTGGTATTTTTCTTAAAGTTTCCTCTAGTCGTTTGGCCATTTGATTGGCGTGGTTGGCATTGTTAAGCCATAAGTTATCTTGAAATAAGGCCAAAAATTGAGCCGCTAAAAAGCGCCCTTTTGACATTAATTGACCGCTTCGTTTAATGCGATAATCAAAATCACTTGTATATTTTTGATTAAAAAAAATGATCATCTCGGCCATTAAAGCTCCGTTTTTAGTGCCGCCAAAGCATAAAACATCAACACCCGAACGCCAAGTCATATTAGCCGGGGATTGACCCAAGGTTGTTACCGCATTCGCAAAACGGGCGCCATCCATATGAACTGATAAATCATAGGCCTTGGTGATATCAGTTAACGCCTTAATTTCATCAGGGTAATAAACAGTCCCGCACTCTGTTGCCTGCGTTAGGCTTAAAGCATATGGGGTTGTCATGTGCGGGCGCATAGAACGACGAAATTCAATTTTGCTGATTAAGTCAGCTGGCGAGATCTTTCCATTGTCACCTTCTATGGGTAACAATTTTGCCCCACTTGTGAAAAATTCTGGCCCATTACATTCATCCGTTTGGATGTGCGATTCTGGATGGCAAAAGATGGACCCATATGAAGGAACAAGGGCTGAAAGCGCTAATGAATTAGCTGCCGTTCCCGTATTAGTAAAAAAAATGGAGGTTTGAGTTTCAAATATTTCATCCACTTTCTTTTGCAAACGTTTTGTATACTCATCATTTGAATAAGACGCAGCATGACCATGATTAGCCTCATTAATTCCCTCTAAAATTTCAGGGCAAACGGTTGCTGTGTTATCGCTTTTAAAATTCATAATGGATATAAGCTTTTGTATTTATTTACAAATTAAGTAGTGTGATGGAGTTAATTTTTTGTTAATGGGGAATATATTATCGTAAATGAAGTGGCTTTTTTTCTGGATCGCCACGCTTCGCTCGCGATGACGCAGCTTTTCTCGTCATTGCGAGGAGCCCCAAAGGATGTTGGGGCGACGTGGCAATCTAGTTGACTATCTTTTACACCATCTCCATCCCACCATTGACGTGCAAATTCTGACCCGTTATATAACCCGCTTCGCTAGAGGCTAAAAAGGCAACGGTGTTGGCGATCTCTTCAGGTTGTCCCATTCTTCCCATTGGGATTGAGGAGGAGATTTTTTCCTTAACAGTATCGTTCAAAACTTCGGTCATGGCAGAGGCAATAAATCCAGGAGAGATGGAGTTTACGGTAATCCCGCGGCTTGCAACCTCATGAGCGATTGCCTTTGACATACCGACAAGGCCCGCCTTAGAGGCGCAATAGTTTGCCTGGCCAGGGTTTCCCATGCTACCAACAACAGAGCTGATGTTAATAATGCGGCCATAACGTCTTTTCATCATGGATTTAATGGCTGCCCTGCATAAACGAAAACTCGCTGTAAGGTTAACATCAATTACAGCTAGCCAGTCTTCGTCCTTCATGCGCATGGCTAAACCATCACGGGTAATACCAGCGTTGTTAACTAAAATATCAACTTTACCCAAAACTTCTTCAGCTTTAGGGAATAATTTTTCAAGGTCTTCGGCATCTGAAAGCGAACACGGCAGAATGATTGGATCAGTGTGGTACGCTGCTTGCAGTTGATCAGCAAGCTCTTTTAAAACACCTTCACGTGTTCCTGATAGGGCAACGCGCGCTCCTTGTTTTGAAAGAGCATGAGCGATAGAACTTCCAATGCCGCCTGTGGCGCCTGTTATTAAAGCTGTGTATGACTTTAAAGAAAACAAAATTTTCTCCCTTTTTAAGCAATAAGTTTAAAGAATTCATCCATATCTGATGGATTATTAATAGAGAATGCATTGAGGGTATTGTCAATACGTTTATTAAGGCCGGTCAAAACCTTTCCAGCGCCAATTTCAATAACATGTTCAGCTTTTAATTGTGCCAGATGCTGAATGCTTTCGCGCCACCGTACACGGCCTGTTATTTGTTTTACCAACATTTCATTGATAAACTCTTTGCCTTGAATGGGCATGGACGTGATGTTGGCAATGACTTCTATTTTTGGATCCAGAATAGATGTTTCACTAAGAGCGTCTTTCATAACGTTAGCAGCAGGTTCCATCAAGGGACTGTGAAAAGGCGCGCTGACAGGTAATAAAAGCGCTCTTTTAGCGCCTGCCTCTGTTGCCTTTACATTGGCTTCTTCAACGGCACTTGTATGACCGCTGATGACAACTTGTCCTGGCGAGTTATCGTTGGCAACAACACAAAGATGAGAGGGGCTGTTTAGATCCCTTAAAAGAGATTCAACCTGATCAATTTCAAGGCCAAGGATTGCTGCCATGCTTCCTTTTCCAACTGGAACTGCTTTTTGCATAGCTTCTCCTCGAAGGCGAACAAGGCGCAAAGCATCGCCTAAACTAAATGTTCCGGCTGCACAGTGAGCAGAGTATTCACCCAAGGAATGCCCGGCTACAAATTTTGCGAATTGAGGGGCAGATTTTCCTGTTTCTTTTTCAAGAGTACGCAAGATTGCCATGCTGATGGCTAAAAGGGCAGGTTGAGTGTTTTCCGTTAAGGTTAACTGGTCTGCGGGCCCTTCTAGAATAAGCTTGGTTAGGTTTTGCTTTAAAACTTCATCAGCTTCTTCCATGACAAGGCGAGCGGATGCAAACTGTTCGATAAAATCTTTTCCCATCCCAACAGCCTGAGATCCTTGGCCCGGGAATACTAATGCAATTGACATTCTCAAACTTTCTTATTTTTATTGTTTAGAGAGATAGCCTGCAACATCGCACATGCGATTCGCAAAGCCCCATTCATTATCATACCATGACAGAATCCGGCAGAAACGACCATCTATGACTTGAGTTTGCGCTAAGTCAAAGTTAGAGCTATGAGGGTCGTGGTTAAAGTCGATTGACACTAAAGGTTCATTAACAAGACCTAAAACACCTTTTAACGGACCAGAAGCTGCTGCCGTAATAGCTTGGTTGATTTCTTCTTTGGTTGTGTTTTTCTTGGGAACGAACTTAAAGTCAACAACGGAAACATTGGCAGTTGGTACGCGAATGGCTGTGCCGTCTAATTTTCCTTTGAGTTCAGGGAGCACCAGGCCAACAGCTTTTGCAGCGCCAGTAGAGCTTGGAATCATGGACATACACGCCGCACGCGCCCTGTGCATATCGCTATGTAGCGTATCAACAAGGCGTTGATCTCCTGTGTACGCGTGGATTGTTGTCATATAACCGTGCTCAATACCGATTGCTTGATGCAAAACATAGGCAACAGGTGCAAGACAGTTGGTTGTACAGGATGCATTCGATAGAACGGTATGCGCTGGTTTGATCTCAGTATGGTTCACACCGTAAACCACAGTTAAATCCGCGCCATCAGCGGGGGCTGAAACCAGAACACGTTTCGCGCCTGCATTTAAGTGTTTCGCAGCGTCATCTCTTTTGGTAAAACGGCCTGAGCATTCCATGACCAAATCAATATCCAAAGCACCCCAAGGTAATTTTTCTGGATTTGGTTCAGCAATGACTTGGATGGGCCCTAATCCAACATCAAGACTGCTGTCCGTTGTTTTGACATTTCCCTTAAAACGACCATGAACCGAATCATATTTAAACAAATGAGCGTTACTGGCAAGAGAGCCAAGATCATTAATGGCAACAATTTGAATATCACGGCGATTGTTTTCGGCAAGAGCCCTTAAGACCATACGACCAATACGACCAAAGCCATTAATAGCAACGCGAAATGTCATAGAGATATCCTTTCTTTAACTGATTTTATAATTGTTTCTACGGTTATTCCAAAATGGTTATACAGTTCTGAAGCGGGGGCAGAGGCGCCAAAGCTTTTCATTCCAATAAACACACCTTTTTCACCTAAATACTTTGCCCATCCAAACTCTGCTGCGGCTTCGATGCCAATTTTAGGGGCATCCCCTAAAACGTTTTCTTGATAAGCTTTGGGTTGTTTGTCAAATAATTCAAAGCAAGGCATGGAAACAACTGCTGTTTCAATTCCCATTTGTTTTAATTTTTCATGGGCTTCGACTGCAAGTCCCACCTCGGACCCTGTAGCAATCAAGGTTGCTTGACGTTTGCCAGGGCAATTTCTTAAAAGATATCCACCCTTAGCTGTTAAATTATCAACTGTTTGATCAAGGCGCAAATGGGGAACATTTTGCCTTGTTAATACAAGCGCAGAAGGGGTGCTTCGATGTTCAATTGCAAGTTGCCAACTTTCAGCGACTTCTACGCCGTCTGCTGGGCGGAAAACATGAAGGTTTGGAACTGCCCTTAGGCTTGCGAGATGTTCGATGGGTTGATGCGTTGGGCCATCTTCGCCAAGGCCAATCGAATCATGGGTCAGAACATAAATAACCCCTTGCTGCATGAGCGCTGAAAGCCGCAAAGCTGGTTTTAGATAATCACAGAAAACCAAAAATGTCCCGCCGTAGGGAATAAAACCACCATAAAGACTGAGGCCGTTCATGGCAGCTGCCATGCCATGTTCACGGACACCATAGTGAATATAACTTCCTGAAAAATCTGCAGGTGTTATCGGCTTTTGAACTTTGGCTTTTGTATTGTTTGATCCTGTAAGATCGGCAGAGCCGCCAATAAGTAAGGATAAATGGGGGGCAAGTGCATCCAAAACTGTTTGGGAAAGCTGACGTGTGGCCTGCGTTGGTTTTTCATTAAAGAAGTGTTTTTTTACCTCTTCAATATGTTTTTGCCAGTTGGTTGGAAGCACACCTTTTAAAATGTCTTTTTGATCCTCTGATAAGGACTGATAATTCTTGTTCCAGTTTTGATAGCTTTCTGTGTTTCTTTTGTGAATCTCTCTCCAGCTTTTTAAAATATCTTCTGGAATTTCAAATGGAGGGTAGGGCCATTCAATAATCTCTCTAGTTGCAGCAATTTCTTCTGCTCCTAAGGGGCTACCATGAGCGCCTGAGGTGCCTGCTTTTTTAGGAGCACCTTTAGCAATCGTTGTTTTGCACGCAATAAGAGACGGTTTATCTGAGTTTTGAGCTGCTTTTATGGCGTTGTGAATGGCTTTATAATCATGGCCATCAATGCTTACCGCATTCCATCCGCAAGCTTCAAAGCGCTTTAGTTGATTGTCAGATACACTGAGGTCAGCTTTTCCATCAATTGTAATGTTATTGTCATCAAAAAGAACAATCAGTTTGTTGAGCTTTAAATGCCCCGCAAGTGAAATGGCTTCGTGACTGATGCCTTCCATCAGGTCACCGTCGCCGGCAATAACATAGGTATAATGGTTTATTAGGGTTTCGCCTAATCTTGCGGCCATCATTTTTTCACCAAGCGCCATTCCAACGGAGGTTGCTAAACCTTGACCAAGAGGGCCTGTGGTTGTTTCAATGCCTTCAAGGTGGCCATACTCTGGATGTCCTGCCGTTTTACTGTGCAGTTGTCTGAAATTTTGAAGCTCTTCAAGAGAAGCCTCTTTGTATCCTGTTAGATAGAGAAGACTATAAAGAAGCATAGACCCATGGCCAGCCGATAAAACAAATCGGTCGCGGTTTGGCCAATCAGGGTCTGCTGGGTTAAATTTTAAAAAGTCATGAAACAAGACAGTAGCAACATCGGCCATTCCCATGGGCATACCGGGATGGCCAGATTTTGCTTTTTCAACGGCATCCATGCTTAATGCACGAATGGCCGCAGCTAACGGGTGAAAATTAGTCAATTAAAGATATTTCCTGAAAGGTTAGATATTGGATTCAATCCATGAAATAAGGGTGTTTTTTGGATTTAAACCAACCTTTGAAGCAACGGCTTCACCATTTTTAAACAGAATCATTGTTGGAACGCTGCGCACTCCGTGCTTTGATGGGATTTCTGGATTTTCATCAATGTTGATTTTTACAATTTTGACCTTGTTTGCCATTGCTGGTGCAATTTCTTCTAAAATAGGAAGAAGCATACGACAAGGACCGCACCATTCAGCCCAAAAGTCAACAAGAACCGGAGTTGTTGAGTCGAGAACATCTTTTTTAAAAGTCGCATCTGTTGTTTGATTGAGTGCCATAATCTGTCCTTATGATCGTTGTAAAACATTATTTTAAAAAGTCCTTATATGGAATTTCCATCAAATGAGGGCCTTCTGTCCATAGTAAAAATGTGTGAATTTGATGATTTTTGTAAATTTTTTGCATGATGTCAGCATATTCATATAATTGAATTCGATAATCTTCATGAACATCTTCTAGAAAAAGAGGTGGATTCACTGTCGTTTTATAGTCAAGAATGATAACTGTATCTTTTGTTACCAATAACCGATCGATTCTCTTTTGTGAATTTTGATGGGTTATGGCAACTTCAGCAAGAGAATCGCTTCCAAAAAAATGAGAGTATTCAGGATGATTTAAAATAGACAACGTTCTTTCGAGATCATCTGGCTTTAAAACATTTTTATGCTTTTGCTTTGCTATCCATCTTTCTCCAAGATTTTTTAAATCTCCAGACAAGGTCGGCAAAATTTCAAAAAATTTATGAATAAGATCACCTCTTCGCATGGCTTCGGTTTTTACTTGTTTTTCCTGAAGGAGAGTCTCAGGCAATACAGGCTGCTCAAAAAGCCATTTTGGGGGATGGATCAAGGTTTCAGATTCTGGGAGAATTTCATCTCCGCTCAAACTTGGGATCGGCTGGTAAATTAAACCTCCTTCTTCCGTAGGTAAAGCTGAGGGGGATAAAATAGTTTGAAGTGTATGATACCAGTTTTTTTGATTGTTTTTTTGAATGCCAGCAACATAAAGCCGATCTTCAGGGCGGGTAAGGGCCACATAAAATAAACGGTTATTCTCTTCTTCGAGCTTTTTTAAAGCCTCTGACTTCAAATCAGAAACTGCCGTTGATTCCTTTTTTTGAGAGGGCTTTAGTAAAAATAAATCTTCACGCCACAAAAAATTCTCATTTTGCAAAGACGGTTGATCAGTGCTGTCTGCCAAAATAACGATGGGAGATTGTAAACCTTTTGCTCCATGAATGGTCATAATGCGGATTTGATTTTGTGAGCTTCCAGATGGGCTGCGTTTTATTTCTGATTCAACAGTTTCCATATGATTCATAAACCCTTGAAGGGTAGGTGGATTCTTTTCTCCAAATAGAAAGGCCAAGTTTAAAAATTCTTCCAATACTTCCTGACATTCATTACCCAGGCGGGCAATGAATTGATTTTCCGTTTGGCTTAGGATATTATGGAAAAGACTGT
>JAIEMR010000157.1 GCA_019751935.1 Alphaproteobacteria bacterium | reverse complement strand
AAAGTGAGCATTTCCCTTTCTCCCGAGACAGGTGACTTTATAACTGTAATCAGATTTTCAAGCCTTATACCGTATTCGCCTGTTTTGTAATATCCTGGCTCATTAGACACAATCATTCCAGGTTGCAAAGCAACAGAATTGGCAATCTTACTAATGCGATGAGGTCCTTCGTGAACATTCAAATAGCTACCAACTCCATGGCCTGTTCCATGATCAAAATCAAGCCCCACTTTCCACAAATAAAGACGTGCAAGCACATCTAACTGGGTTCCAGTCGTACCAACTGGAAAGATTGCTGATGCTAAAGCGATGTGCCCTTTGAGAACACGAGTGTAACGATCTTTTTGCTCTTCTGATGGCTCGCCTATAGCAACAGTCCGAGTAATGTCTGTTGTTCCTTCTAAGTACTGTCCCCCTGAATCGATTAAATACAAAGAATTTTCTTTCAAGATAGTATTTGTTTCTGGAGTTGGATGGTAATGAACAATAGCTGCATTTGGTCCTGCTGAAGAAATGCTTGAAAAACTTAAATCTTGAAAATTAAACTGTTTTCGGCGCTCGGATTCTAAGTATTTAGCCGCATCAATTTCAGTTATTTCCATGCTGAATACGTTTTTATCAAGCCACGCTAGAAAGTTAATCATTGCTGCGCCGTCTCGTTGATGGGCAGCATGAGCACCTCTTAATTCAACAGTATTCTTAACTGCTCTCATGATAACACAGGGATCATCTCCATAAATGATTTTGACTCCAGCTTCTTGCAGAGTCTCAACGATTTTTTGAGGAGATTGCTTAGGATCAAGAAGGATGTTTCCTTCTAAATACGTCAGATCTTCAATAAAAGTTTCGCCTGCATTCCAACGAACTGTTGGACCACAGTATTCTCTAATTTCATCTGTAACTTTTCCCAAATGCACATAGACATCTACCGAAGCATCGGTTCTTAAAATCACGAAGGCATGACAAATAGGAGTATAACGAACGTCTCCTCCTCTTATATTTAACAGCCAGGCAATCGAATCTGGAGACGTTAAAATAAGGCTACTGACCTTAGCTTGTTCTAAAATGCGGCAAATTCGCTGACGTTTTTCTATGCTTTCTTGTCCGCTCCACTGCAAAGGGTGCGGAACAATAGGCTTAAGAGGGGAAGTTGGCTTATCTTTCCATATTTTATCAATAGGGTTTTCTTCAGAGGCCTGAAGAACTCCTCCTGCCTCTGCCACCAAGAGCTTCCATTCCTTGAACTGCTGGACAGTATGAAGCCAGGGATCATAAAGGATAATTCCATTTGAGGGAAGATGCTCCACGAGCCATTTTCTAATCTCTGCTTGACTGAATCCTTTTGTTTCAAACATGGAAAGGTTTACTTGCCTTTGAGCTTGCAAGGTATAGCGTCCATCCACAAATAAACAGGCCTTTTCCACAAGAACAATTGCAAAGCCTGCAGAGCCAGTAAAACCTGTTAACCAAGCCAGTCTTTCTTCAAAAGGAGCAACATATTCCCCTTGGAAACAATTAACCCTGGGAACAATTATACCTTCGTATTGATTACCTTTTAGAAAATTTCTTAAATCTTCGAGATGGGTTAAATCAGACCGGTCAGAAAATGGAGGGGTTAGATGCATATACTATCCTAAAAACATAATTATAATTATTTTTAAAATTATTTTAATAAATCTGCTGTCTTTCTTAAAATAGCAGATTTCAAAGCATCTGCATCTCTAATTTTAAAATTAAAAAGAATTCTCTCAAGCATGCACAATTAATCCGTTTTCGTTTTTTTAATATAAAAAATTTTAAAAAATCAAAATATTTATCTTTAAAAATCTATAGAATCATGCTTTTGTAAAATAATTAAGAATTTTCGGCATTACAAATACGTAATGACCGGGTATCAACCTATAACCTTATAGTATTTTACCGAGTAAACCTGTGTCTTGCGTCCAAATTATTTTTGTCTTTTTTATAATGATATACACTTCTACCTATTCCATATTTGCTATGGAAGATGACATTTTTGACAGAAGCGGTGCCCAGAGTAGACTCTCAAATAAACCTCCTAAATCATCCTCTCACTTTGTTATCACTCCAAAAATGCTTAACGATGAAAGCCTTGAAAACATTGATCTAAAAGCAGTATTGCCCCCAAGCGTTACTACAATGGAAGCTGAACCTCTATTAGGAATTTATGGTATATCAACTGACAAAAGGCTGCTTTTAAGATCTCAGCTAGTTGATTCTTTGCTGGAAATAGATCCATCATTTTTTACAGACAAAAAAACTCAAGAGCTAATTAAAGGGCTTAAAACCTTGTATCAAATATTTCGGAATAAATATACAAATGACGATACAGATCAACTGAATTCTGCTTTATGGCTCCTTCCCCAGGACCAAAGAACTTTATCCTTTATATCAAAACCAGCTGAGCTTGCTGAAGGTAGTTACCACTTATGTTCTGATAAAATCATTTCTAGTCATAGTATTCATTTAATTGGCACCTATATTAAAGACGAATTAAATGATTTTCTTGTCCCATCTTGTGATTCACCTGTTCCATTTGATGAACCTACAATCGTTGAAGCTCCTCCCGAATTTCGCCCAATCGGAATTCCCCTATTTCAAGACATCACATTAGAAAAGGCAGGATCTCAATTGGGTATTTCTTTTAGCCATCCTCTCCATCCGACGCTAACGCTAAAAGCTGAGTTAGCCTATTCGTTCCTTACCGCAGATTACACCTTTTTCAAAGATCCTGTCATGCAGACAGTGATTTACGATATCCATACCATCTATTCTATTCTTCTTAATCTTTATGCATCTAATAATTTAAATGGTTTTATCGCATCACTCTATTACCTTCCTGAAGATGAAAGATCTTTTGGTCCAGAAGCTTGTATAGATGTAAGCAAGGTATTATTGGGTCTCAGTGCTGATGCAATTGACAGGGTTGGTGTATCAATTGCAACTCGCTTGAAAATACCTCTTAAGGCAGAAAGAAAGCGCAAAGAATCTATTGAATCAGTACGAATGCTTATTGAAAGCAACAACTTTGTAGATGAAATGTAATTTTTATTAACATAATTGCCTTTAAGGCTATTTTTAAGAGGGTGAAATATGAAGTTTTTTGTAAAAATTATAATTTTTGGTCTATGTGCTGCATTTTTTTCCGGATCAATTATGGCAATGGATGACTTGGTAGAATCGGACAAAAAATCTGCTGCTGTTGTTTCGTCTCATGCCTCAACAAATCCAGATGCTGCTCTGAATTTTGAAGAGAAAGCTGTCTGGATAAGATTTATGAATGAACAGATGGAGACAATTAGGAGACAATCACAAAAAATTGATGAACAAATTGTGCTTCTTGATCGATACCTTCGGGCAGAAAGTGAGAGAGCAGAGGTAATAAAGAGATTAACAGAAATTATAAAAGGCAAAGACAGAGAGATAGAGGAAAAAAGAAAGCTAATTGAATCATTTACAACGGGTCCAAAAACTTGGGGGCATGGCACTGCTGTTTTGGAAGAAAAACCGGTAGGAAAGTTGAGGGGAGCAACACTTGCAGAAATTCAGATGAATGGTAAAATTGAATGGCAAACTCAGATAATAGAGGCACAATCTCAAGAAATTCAGAGATTAAAGCTAGCTCTTCAACACTCGTATGATTGTATCGCTTCTCTAAGAAAGCCCACTGTTGTAACCCATGCTGTAACACACCCAGGATTCCCTCCTAGACATCCAACTGGTGGCGGCACTCCTCGTTCATTGTATTACATGCATCAATAAGAACTGAAAGTTCTTTGAGTTATGAAAACTACTGAAAACGCTCTGTTAGAATTTAACTAACGTGAGTTAGATGTAAGAAGTAAATTATACAATCGTCATCACGAAGCCCCGCAGGGGCTGTGGTGATCCAGAGGCTGTTTTCTGGATGGCCACAAAGCCTACGGCTTTTCGCCACGCTAATGAATCATTAATTGGTTCTTCGTCTTTCTACATCGAACGCAGATTAGCTATTTTCTTCTGTAGCAGGGATATCCTCAATCACATCTTCAGTTGTTTCTGTGATTTCTGTGATTTCTGTGATTTCTGTGATTTCTGTGATTTCTGTGATTTCTGTGATTTCTTCTTCATTAACGCCTTCTAAGTCAGTTCCCTCGTCTTCTTCATCGCCTGCAGGAATGCGGCTAACCGCAACAACTTTTTCATCTTGGTCAACTCTAAAGATAATCACACCTTGCGCTGATCGTCTGGTGATGCGCACATCGTGAATTGGGCAGCGGATCAAGCGGCCTTGATCTGTTACAAGCATAATGTGGTCCTCAGGACTCACAGGGAAGGATGCAACCACGCCGCCATTACGTGTGTTAACAGCAATGCTAGTAAAGCCTTGGCTGCCACGGTTGGTTGTACGATATTCATAAGCTGAGCTGCGTTTGCCATACCCACGTTCTGTAATGGTTAAGATAAATTGTTCAGCCGCTGAAAGCTCATTAAAACGATCATTCTCAAGCTTATAGGCTTCATCAACACCTTCTTGCGGTTCTAAGTCCTCAACTCCGACTTCTTCTTCGCCTTGATTAGCCTGTCTTAGTTTAAGAGCTTGACGCAGATAGGCATTTCTCTCATCCATATCAAGCTTACCTTGACCGACAATAGCCATTGAAATGACGTGATCATCTCCTTGAAGACGGATACCTCTAACGCCATTAGAATCACGGCCTGCAAAAATACGAATATCTGTCACGTGGAAACGGTTACATACACCATTTCGGGTCGAGAGCATGATATCATCGCTTTCATGGGCTAACATTACTGAAATAAGCGCTTCATTATCATCAAGGCGCATCGCTCTTTTACCATTCGACATGATGTTGGCAAAATCTTCCAGCTTGTTACGTCTTACGTTTCCTCGGCTTGTTGCAAAAATAAGGAATTTTTCTTGCTCTTCTTTTTCCTCTGGCATTACCAAAACCGTAGAAATTGTCTCGCCAGGCGTCAGAGGTAACAAGTTAATCATCGCTCTTCCCTTTGACTGCGGCGTTCCTATAGGAAGGCGGTAAACCTTCATCTGGTAAACTTTACCCAAAGTTGAAAAGAACAAAACGTTACTGTGTGTATTCGCAACGATAACATCACTAACAACATCTTCATCCCGGGTTGTCATACCAGAACGCCCTCGCCCGCCACGTTTTTGCGCGCGATAAGTGGACAATGGAACTCTCTTTATATATCCGCTCATACTGACGGTAATGACCATGTCTTCGCGCTGGATCAGGTCTTCAACGTCAACAGTTGCATCACTTTCTTCGATTTCAGTACGGCGTGGACTTGGAAATTGGGTTTTGATCTGAACCAATTCATCGCGCAAAATATCAAGTACACGTTGACGAGATGCCAAAATACTAAGGTATTCCTGGATTTCACCAACAATTTCTTCTAAGTCAGCTCTGATTTTGTCGCGCTCTAGGCCTGTTAAACGATGTAAACGTAGGTCAAGAATAGCTAAGGCTTGCGCTTCGGTAAGACGATAAGTTGCTGCTTCTGGCGCCTCATCAACTAACGCTAAAAGCGGAGCGACAACACTTGCATCCCAGCTGCGATCCATTAATTCTTGCTTGGCGTCAATTCTGTCCACAGCTGCTCTGATAAGTGCGATGATTGGATCAATGTTCGCAACCGCAACCGCAAAACCTAGTAAGATATGAGCTTTTTCACGGGCCTTTGCTAATTCAAAACGTGTCCTTCTAAGAATAACCACTTCTCTGAATTCCAAGAAAGCTTCTAGGATTTGCTTTAATGACAGCTGTTCTGGCCTGCCGTGAACCAAAGCCAGCATGTTAAAGCTAACACCTGTTTGCAGCGGACTATAACGATACAATTGATTAAGAACAACATCAGCAACCGCATCACGTTTTAATTCTATAACAACGCGCACACCATCACGGTCAGATTCATCACGAAGATCACTGATACCTTCAATAATTTTATCCTTAACCAATTCAGCGATTTTCTCAATCATCTTCGCTTTGTTAACTTGGAAAGGAATCTCGGAAATAATAATGGCTTCTCTCTCGCCTCTTACATTTTCGATGCTGGTTTTACCGCGCACCCTAATGCTGCCACGTCCTGTGCGAAAGGCTTCCATAATACCATATCGGCCCATAATGATTCCCCCTGTGGGAAAATCTGGGCCTGGAATAATTTGCATTAATTCCATCAACGTTAAGTCTGGATTTTCAATCAAAGCGCAACATGCATCAATAACCTCACCCAAATTATGGGTTGGGATGCTGGTTGCCATACCAACAGCGATACCACTGGTACCATTGACTAATAAGTTTGGAAAACGAGCGGGGAGAACTTTTGGCTCGACTAAAGTTTCATCATAGTTGGACTGAAAATCAACCGTGTCTTTATCAATGTCTTCTAATAAATCATGTGCAGCACGGCTTAAACGTGCTTCTGTATAACGTTCTGCTGCCGCTGGATCACCATCCATCGAACCAAAGTTACCTTGACCGTCAATCAGAGGAAGTCTTAGGCTGAAATCTTGAGTTAAACGAACCATTGCCTCATAAATAGGAGCATTACCATGGGGATGATATTTACCCATGACGTCTCCAACCACGCGGGCTGACTTGCGGTAAGGCCTGTTATAGTCATTCCCTGCGTCCTTCATCGCAAAAAGAATACGACGATGAACTGGTTTCAAGCCATCTCTTACATCAGGCAAGGCGCGCGAAACAATCACACTCATCGCATAATCAAGGTAGGAGCGTTTCATCTCCTCTTCAATGGGAACTGGCTTTACATCTGAAACAAGGGCTGTAGACGCTGTCATAAACGATACCTAAACTTTAAATATAGCAAGAAGACGGCCTACCATAGCATCTTTTGAAAAAGAATGGCAGTCCTTTCAAGAAAAAAGAATTAACACTTTTTTTACTTTTTAGCTTGATTTTTTTGTAAAAAAGTACAAATTATATCTATCGATAATTTGTGGAGGGCTTACAAGAAATGATGAACTTTTCTAGTGACCAAAATCTGCGAAATGAACTTCTTGTCGTTAAACAAGAAAAACAGCAGATCGAACAGGAAATGAGCAGCCTCCGAAAACTTTCGGTAGGCGCAATAGATATGCAACTGTATCGCATGAAAAAGCAGAAATCTGCCCTGCAAGAAAAAATCACGAAAATTAATAGCGTTTTAAGGCCAGATATAATCGCCTAATAGAGAACGCCCTTCGTACTCTTACTCTTTCACATGACACAAAGCCATAAAATTTGAAAAAGTTTTGCGCATCTCAATGAGGGTGAAAATGCGAATGTGGTAAGTTTATTAAATTAAACAAGGATTCATCCTTTTCGTTCGTTTGATTATCGTTCTCAATTTCATTAAGAATTAAAATTTGAGCCATTTCGTCCTGAGATTTGAGTATCGCCAATTCCCTAAAAATATCATTTTCTTCGGGAAAAGGGTCGCAATCCATTTTATTTTCCATAAAAATTTATAGCCCATAAAAGTCTTTTAAAATCCTTATTTATATCTTAAAGGATAAAATCCCCCTTCTTGCAAGCGAAAAAAAAACCCTATTAAAAACGATAGGTTTTTATTTTCTAATTTTTAGGATATTAATGTCAGTAAAGTATCTATAGAGAAAATACACCCAAACTAAACACATGCGAATAAGCATGAGCTATCAATAAGGTTTGATTTCAATTTATTCCAAGTAAAAAGCTTTGAATGGGCCTGCCATATATCCTTGAACTAACTGAAGATATGTATAATAAAAGGAGTGCTGAATGGTGGATAATCAGGGAATAGGATCCGCTCTAGAAGCTCTCAGCTTGAGCCAAACGAACCTTGATCTTGATACAGCACTCACGAAAATCTTTGAACACTACTTTATTGAAAGATATGCTTTTGTTGATGTATCAAATGATGGGGCAGAAAAAAATATAAAAGGCTTTTTAACAACCTATCCTAAAGCTTGGTTAGATCACTACTTAGAAAACAAATATTATAACCACGACCCAATTTTTTTAAACTACGGAAAAATGCAGCTTCCGTTCAAATGGGATAAAAGAACCCTTGATGGATTAATTCCTATACAAAAACAACTCTTCAAAGATGCAGCTGATTTCAATATTAAATTAGGAACCACCATCCCTCTTCTTCCAAGAATCGATGGGCAATCTTTTTTGACCATTTTGGATCATGCAAACATTCATCCCAATATTTCGTATACACTTACTCTTGCAGCCCAACTTTATTATGATCGCAGACGAATTATTGATGCAAACCACCACATCAACACTCTTACTCATAGAGAAAAAGAGATTTTACAAATGAAATCGCGTGGTCAATCCATAAAAATCATCGCTTATAATTTAGGCGTTTCAGATTCAACTATTATTTTTCACTTAAGAAATATTCGTCAAAAACTAAAAGCAACATCATTAGCTCATGCCCTATTTTTATTTGGGCTAGCAACAGCCCACGGACTTATACAAAATCAAGAATAAATGCTTTACTAACCAAAGAACCTATAGAAAAGAGGTTTTCAGATAAACTGCCACAAATACTAAGAGCCCTTATTCTGGAATGTTTCTTGTTTTTCAAGGACATGCACCCATTTCCACACAGCTGGCGTTGATAAATCAAATTGTTCAGCGATTTTACTAAGAGTAACACCCTCTTTCCAAAGTGTTAATGCAAACAGTTTTTGGCTTAAAGGACGCCCCCTGACGGATGTGTCAGTAAACGTTGATTGACAGATTTTACATTTATATCTCTGCATTCCCCTTACCTTACCTGCCTTACAATACTTAACGCTTCCACACTTTTTACACTTCATAAACTCGGCTCCATTCTCAAAAAAAGTCAATGTAGGATTTTCCACTTATTTACTAAACAATTGCTAGCTCACATTTTTGATAGGTATATTTAAAATTTATTTAAAGTATAGAAGTAGGTCAAAAAAACTAAAAAACTGAGTGACACCTCTAAAAAAAGGTAGGTTGCCCTTACAAACGATTTGGCCTCATATAAGATCACAACAGACTTACGGAGATGTATAAAATGCCTATTATTGCCGTACAATGTCCAGCTTGCCCACCTGCTGACCTTTTAAACGCCCCTAGTTCTGAAGAAAACACTTTGGATATATTGTGTACCCTATATGATTTGTATGATGCAAAAAGATGGGTAACTAGATTTATTTCTAAGCATAAAGATGCTGATTTTTGTGAGATGATTGTTGAGTTCAAAAAAATCTCAGAAAAATTAACCGATCTTATAAAGCATTACACTTTTTTGATGAACGAAATTATGAAAGAAAAATCTTTAGAAGCTCAATATTCGTTAGAACAAGAGATTGAGGATTGGCCTTAGGTAAAAATGATGATGCCCCATCGCACAGCATTTCTCTTACATCAGCAGATATTTATTATCTTTTTAGAACAATTGGTATTGCCAACCTAACCCCATAAATGCATACCTATTTATAGGTAGAAAAGAGAATAAATCACTGCAAAAGGGATTATGGGTAAGCGTATAGTAAGACAAATAGTTATAGGATATCTGATGGTACATATAACTTGGGCTGGAGATGATCCCACGACTTTGGCAGAAAATAAATCAACATTAATATCCTCGCCTCGTCGTGAAACCAAGCCCATATCAGAAGATTTCCAAAGACGCAAACAAGCCA
>JAIEMR010000200.1 GCA_019751935.1 Alphaproteobacteria bacterium | reverse complement strand
TTAAGGAAGCTTTTTATCCATACTTTTCAAAGAGCTATTTGTGGGCCCCGAGGGACGGAACAGGCATTTTAGGCCACGGTGAATTTTAACGCTCTTCACACTGGAAACTTATGAATCACATTTTCATAGCTTTCTTGGGCATCACCAATGGATAATTTTGAGTAGATCTCTAGAGATTGTCTACTCTCATGGCCGGAATAGGGTTGTATAAGAGCATCTTCTATCCCTTGTTTTTTAAGCCATGTGAATAAAAAATGTCTCAATTTATGAGGCGATATTGACTGTTTCATACCCGCTTCTCTTGAATAAACGGCCAATATTTTTCGAATGCCACGATCGGTATAAGATTTTTTCCACGAAGACTCAAATAGATATTTTCCCCCTTTTTTTGTGACAGACTGAGTGTGCAAGAGCAAAACTTCTTTAAATGACTCTGGAAACGGAACTATTCTGTCCTTTTTCCCTTTTCCTTGATTAATACGAATTTGACACCGATCAAAATCCACGTCGACGATTAGAGTACGCACAAGCTCACTTACGCGCATTCCTGTATACAAAAGTGTTTTGATCAGAGTTACGTTTTGCATGTTTCGTGATTGCCACACAACAGTGTAATATTTTTTAATCTCTTCTTCTGTTGGTACGTAAGGAAGTCTCTTTGGTTGTTTATCTGGTGTTATCTCAAGCTCAAATCGAATGTGACGAAACAACTCTCGCAAATAATTGTAATCTGGGTTTTCCTTAATCAACTGCTTTGCAAAAAGTTTTGCTTTTTCACGAACAGGTGTTCTTGTGGTTATGTCGTTCATGCCACTCTCTCTTTGTAAATATGATTTTCAATGTTAATGCGTGTATTCATATCAAGAGACAACAGCCCATAGGGATTAACATGGGCATGAAACAAAGGGGATAGAGCACGTCTATCATCAGTTTTTAAGATCAATACCCATTTTGGATCTGACAAAGCAGTTTGAATCAGAATCGTGTTAATGTAGACCATACACACCTGGAGTAAATGCAGACACAAAAGCGAGAGCTCTTGATCATTCGTATTGTTGCTTGATATTTCACTCAGGCGTCCATAAAAAATGAAGCCCATGATGCCATTGACGCGTTCAACCACATTCAAAGCATCATTGATGTCGATTCGAAGAGTTTCACTCGATAGATAGCGGCACAGAAAGATGGTTCGGGAAGCTTTACCAATTTCCATCAAGGCTTGATAAACAGGATTGGATTTGTTGTCAGCACTCAGGCATTTCATCAAAACATCTGGTTCTACCGTTCTCATCTTAAGAGCGGCAGCATAACGAACAACTTCGCGGTAATATTGTCTGATTTTGTTCCATTGAACAATCTCAGAGGCAAGCGCATCGGCTAAATTTGTATAGCTGTCTTTTTTACTTTTCGAGGAGCAAAATAATTTTTGTTTGTTAATATTTTTAATACGAGGAAGGAGATCAAAACTAAAGATCTCACTAAAAGCAAAACCAATGACACTTTGACCATGGGTGTCGACGCTGAGCTCACTAATATCCATGAGCGTGTCATGATGTAAAACCCCATGGATCATTGATCCGACCTCAGATGAGGAACAGCTTTTAATCATTGAGTGGATGCAAAGCCCCTTTTTATCGACGTGCCAATAGATCATGACCCCACGACCGCCATAGCGAGCGTGCCACTCCACGAGAAGATTCTGATCCCAAACACTGATTTTCTTTGAATCAGAAGCACAGGATGTTGTGCCAATACCCCATACCTTTGGATCTCTTATAATGTGGATCGCATTGACCACATCTTGAATGGCAAACCTCACATTTTGACAAGTGATGAAACGTCTTTTTACATAACGAAGGTTATCATAACTTTCTTGAGTTTCACCCAAACCACTCATCCGTTTAAGACCTGTATTGCTGCCAATACCAAACGTGCTGAGTAACAGTCGTTTGCGCAGGATATCTTCGTTCATGACTTCACGGGAAGCAACGCTTTGAAACCGTTTGGTAAACCCGATTCTAAAATCAGCCTCTTTAAGAATATCAATCAGGTGCAGATTCGGCCAGAGTTTGGCTACTTCCAGTTTTAAAAGATCGAGGTTTTGAGGCTCACTTTGTGGATCAAAGGGCGTTATTTTAATGGCCCCTTTCTTTTTACGGTCTTTAATAACAACTTTTGGATTTTCTAAAATTGATTCATTCAAAGCATAAAGACCGTTATCAAGACGCTCTTTAAGATTCCCAATATACACTTCTACATCTTTTGGAAGTCCAAAAAGGTTGAAATAATAGTCTTCGTTATCATCAAAATCAGGAGGCATGTCATCTTTTGGATTGCGATACCGATAAGCGTTCTTAATCCAAATATTTTTAATGGGAAGTTCGATTTCAAAACGTTCAAACAAAGCTAACTCAAGGGCATTCCAGTTAATCTTAATTTTTGTCGGGTGAGTGGTTTTTATTTTAACGAACGGATGCCAATTTTCTGGAATAAGATTTTTTAAAAGAATTGGATCGTAGAGTCTTTCTTTTAACAGACAGACTTTTTCTTCATCAATCTCTGTATTTATTTTTTTTAAAAAATTAATAGCCTTTAACAGAGGAGATAACTTAAGCTCAGCGTCAAATTCCAGGGTATTCATAAGAGCCCAAACAATTCTACGATTGTTATGGGAATAGAGGGATAAAGCTTTTGTCTTTACTTGATTTCTGTACCAATGATCATTAGATCCAAGATCAGTGATGATCTTAGTCAATTTATCTTTCGAGACTTCTGGATAAATGACCTCTTTAACAACGCCATCTGGATTATCCACCGATTGTTTAGCCAACAGCAATAAAGTTCCAAGTTTACCTTTGACACGTTTATTATCCAGCTTCAGGGCACGATCGACAGTATTTTCAGCTTTTGTTACAATTCGATGTAAAAGTTTGAGAATCAAATCCGTTAGGGTGTCAGCCATGAGCTGTTGTCTAATCACGCAAAAGGTGGCCAGATAAGCATAACGGATAGAAGGTTTGTGTTTGTTCAGACTTGAAGGACGTTCGGCTAAAACACGATCATAATATTTTACGAATAATTTACGCGACCCTAAATTCTCAATACCGTTTGGGATATTTAGTTTTTTAAGATGATTATATTTTTGGATCTCCTGCAAAATTGACTCAATTTTTAATTCTGCCTGTTCGAACTTAAACTGAGTAAGAGGAGCTTCGTCTGTAATTGGGAGTTTTTCTCCTTCTTTATTGCTTTCTGGCTCGGTTGGTAATAATTTATCCAATGATTTTTTTGTTTGAAGGAATAGAGCCTGTTCAATTTTTGCAAAAAAATCAGTTTCAAATTGGTGATGTGCTGTTGTCAGTAAGCGATTAAGTTGTTTTTCAGGATAAGGATCCAATTTTTTGTCTTTAAAATAGATGTAGGCTTGTTCAATCGCTTGATCCCATGTAGGAGCCATTGGAAAAATGATGATTTTGCAGTAAGTGATGAAAGAAGCTTGATCCGTTAATATTCCTAAACGAAAGCCAAACAAAAAGCGAATTTCTTGCTTAAATCTTCTAATCGTTCGACTTTTATCGTTTAAACATTTTTGAGTTGTAAGTTGAGTATTTGTCACTTCTGTTTTTAAAAACTTGCTGATATCGTGAATGTTGTTAAGCAGCAAAAGAATATCAACTTCTTCTGGAAACCGTTTATTTTTTTGGAAAAACAATAGTAATGAACCACAAACGATCTGATACTCACCTTCTTGTTTGGATTGAATGAGCTGCAAGGCTTCAGGTGATAAAAGAGAGTCAATCATTTTTGATCGGGAATGAAAGGAATAACGCCAGCTTCATAGGCCGCTAACTGCATTTCATAAGGAGCATTGCGTACATCAACTATACAGCCATCAAAAGCAATCAGCCACACATAAGGATTATCAAGCACTTTGCTGGGAAGACACCATTTCGGATCCATTTGATGGATTTTAAACATCTCGCGAATAGACTTACTTTTTACGCTAATAGTGCTTTGTCCCAAATCAAACCATTCACATAATTCTTTTGATGTCAGATGAACAGGTTGTGACTTATCAAAAAGAAAATTAGCGAAACCAATGGCATGTATAATGCCACCCGCCCATGTTTTTGTGTAACCTGATAAAAAGGGTGAAACGCGTTTGCGTGCAATTTTGGTTGCAAGCTCAACGCCCAAATGAAAATATTCATCACTCAGTTTTTCTTTACATAAAGCAGCCATGACGCTGCATATATCATTAAAGATGGCACTGACATTTTCAGGAACTTTAGGGAGTTTATAGTTTTTCACGATTATAAATATCCTTTTTACAGAGACTTTAAAATAGTTCTTAGAATCATTGGTGCCGGTACTTAACCTCAGAACTAATCGCAAGTTAGCCCATAAATCAAAAGATAAAAAGGAGAAAAAAAGGGGTAAATTCCTAACATTGTTTAATAGTAAGAACTTTTGAAATTAGAAAAAATAGAACTGGGTGCCTTATAAAATTTTACATAACGAGTTCTGAAATTTTTTCCGTGGCCTAAAATGCCTGTTCCGTCCCTCGGGGCCTTGTGAAGTTTATTTTCTCGCTGTCCCAGGAGCCGAACCCATTTCATTCACACTAATTTCATCAAATCTATTATCAAATGATCGACCTACATCAGCTGATTCTTCGTCAATTAAAAGACAGTTTTCATAATTTATTTCTGCTGCTGCATCAGTCCAATTATAAGATCCTACCAAAACTGAATAATATTGTTCATCTCTTGTGCTGGAACTTCCTCCACCGCCGCCGGCTTTCATGGGAGCCTCTCCACCTCGTGCCGTTTTTTTAGGTCTGCCAGAAGAAGCTGCAGCTGTTGCTGTTCCTTCTTCAGCAGAGCCTGGAGCACAAGAAAAGATAGCAAACTTCTCATGCATTGTTCTTGGTCTTCCTGCTCCTTTTACTCCAGGAGTATAGGGATTCCCAACTAATATTATTGAACCTATTATTTCACCCAGAGCCATTCCAGCACGATCTTTTTTTGCCTTATCATGAGCTGCAAATGTACCTGGTGCAGCCGCTTTTCCACTAGCTTCTCTAATTTTGCCCATAACTTTCTCATGAGCTCCTTTATCTAATAAAAGATTTAATTTTATGCCCCTTTGTTGAGCTCTCACAAGGCCTTCCAAAAGATCAGGATCCTCTAATTCATACATTGCCAGTTTTATGCTACATTCTTTATCAGCATGCTCTCTTTTAAAAGCAATTAATTCATCAATTTTTGCCACTGCAGTCATTTTACAGAGCGCGCTACCACCCAATGGCGTATTAAAAAAGGCAGTTACGTCTGCGTGACTTGGGCTAAATAGCATAAAAATCAGTAATAGATAAATAATCATGAATAAAGCCGTAATTTAAATTATTTAATTGTATTATTTAATAAAATATGCTAACATTACGTTAATTTGGTTAAAAAAGGTAATAACAATGAAAAACTTAAAGTTCTTATTGTGCTTAGGATATTTTATTTTCTGTTTTTCTTTAGAGACAATAGCTGCTGAAACAGAATCAGAGTTTGGCCGCATGAAAATAGCTGCACACAAGCAGATATTAAATGAGTTCTCACCTTTGACGGCCTCTGAAAAAACTTATCCAGATGCTTTAAAATACCAAATTGCCCATCAAAGATTAAGTCTGAATGTTTTTGGACTATTGGCAAAAGGTCAAGAAGAGAAAGCCTTACCTCATATTGCTCTTCTAGCAGAAAGCGGTGATTTAACTTGGATGATCTATTATAGTTGTATCCTTTTTGAAGGAAAACCATATTTACTAAAAGATGAAGAGCAAGCGAAATTCTTTTACCGAGAAATCAAAGAGGATCCCCTTGTAAAAGCTGAGAGGGAATCTTTAACTCCTTTTATGGAGGATGGTCTTCGTTTTCTAGAAGAACACATCACTGAATAGCAAAACTCACCCCTCATCAAAAAAATATATACCTTCAAACTTAGGTCGCTACAGCGGTTTTGAGCCGTTTATGTTCGCATCCCCATTTATTTTTATAGATTTTCTTAATCTTGTCAATGGAGAGTGTTTTTCTGATATTTTCCTTTATAGAAGGGATTTTCTAAATAATTAAGTCTTTGCAGTAATATAGGGTCTTCCCCACGTAAAAAAACTATAAGAACTTTAGGATCAAGCCTTCTAACTTCATCCGACGTTAACAAAGATCGCTTAGTTTCTGAATAAGATGCTCCTGTTTGCTGGGAAGTTGCATTTGAGGCAGATCCTCCAAACCTTTCAGTTTCTTGCTTAGATTGACTTTGTCCTTGATTTTCACTTCGGGTTTGAACCGTGGTGCTTCCTAATGAGTTCGAGATCAGCTCGCATGTTTCATAATCACTTGCTCCAAAAAAGATAGATAAATGGCTTGAAAGAAACGTCTTCCAAGAGTTTGGATAAACGGCTTTAATTTTTTCAATAGTCTGACTAATAGCCATCAAACTAATACCGTACCCTCTTCCATAATTAAGGGCGTTTTCAAGCTGGTCCATAAAACCTAATGATGGCATCTCATCAAGGAGCATAAGAAGTTTGTGTTCCGACACTTTGCCTCTAGCCTTTTGAACCATCAGGAAGACAGATCCTACCATAAGCCTTAGAAAACGGCTTTGTACCTTAAGCTTTTCAGATGGAATACACAGATAAAGATCTGCTTTTCCATCCGCTAACTCACGCAAGCTGAAGGTTGATTTAGAAGCGGAATCCCTAACTTCAGGACTTTCTAAAAATCTCAATTCTAAGCAAGCACTGTTTAAAGTTCCTGATAATTCTCTTGATTCTGTCCCAAGGACTCTACTCGCAAGACGGCTGATTGTCCCAAAAGCAAGATCAGTTCTGGCAGCAATAGATTTTAAAAGACCAGTAAGATCTTTAGGATCTTGGCATAAATAACCATAAACCGTCCCCAGGTTTTTATCTTCCTGTTTGATATCTGCGGAGCAAACAACATATAGAATCAAACATTGAATAACAGCTGCTGCTTGACTTGAAAAATACTGTGTGACTCCATGCTCATACTGGGAGGTTGGACATAAAAGGTGAGCAAGAGTTGCTGAATCATCTACAACTGATTCTTGGCTTGGGTCTAATAAGCTTAATGCATTAAAGAAAATACTTCCTTTTCCATCAGTAATCTTAAAAGGATCCAGTGCATAAACCATTCTTCCTTTTTTTCTTCTCTCCTCTGCCGTTACAGCGTAGTTTTCGCCTTTAATATCAGTGACCAATACAGACCCTTCATAATCCAGAAGCGTTGGGATAACAATACCTACGCCCTTTCCTGATCCACTGGGCGCAATCACAACACTATGATCAACTTTTAGTCTTAAAATATCTTTGGTTTTCTTTTTTGAAATTTCTTGAATTAGTTTTTGAGGTTCCATATAAGAAGAGCTATTGATAATTCCCCCCACAGGAATTCCTTCTTTGTCATGAAGTTGATAAAGTCTTTTCTTTGAACATAGAACAGCACTTCCATGCGTTGTGCTTTTGAGAGTTTGATAAACCCCATTAAAAGATTTCGGAAGAAGGGTATGTTTCCAACTGGCTACAATAATATAACGAGCTAGAATCAGACTAACCAAACAAACAGCACACAGGGTTACATCAAAGGTTTGTAAGTAAGCTATATACCGATTGTACGTTGTCACCCTATAAGATTGATCCAACCATATCAGCGCCGAAACTCTCGGCATACCATAATAAAAACTGATCAATAAATTATAAAGGGTACAACCGGCTACATACAAAACCGGTAAGACACTTCCATATAACGCTGCCCTTAAGGTCTTAACTTGATAAGAAAGTGGGAACAGAATTAAGAGAAGAATAAGAGGTAAAAGGAGAAGACCTAGATTGTGATACCCTTTGGGAACAAACGTTAAAATCCATGGGCTGGTATAATAATGAAGGCCAAACCAAAAAAGACTTGGTGTTATAAAAAGAGTAACGGCTATAAGAAACTGGATAAGATAGTGTTTGATCATGATAAGACTCTTTTTGGTTTTGAATAAATTGAGCAATTTTAATAAGGTAAGGCTTGCTCTTCGTTTTGTTTCTTGAATGATAGGCTGCGACAGCTTTTGACCAAGACCCGAGCTCTTGATAAAGAGTTTTTAAAAACTTCGCTGCATAACGAATATTAGTTGTAGGAATAAGAAGCTCTCTTGGACTATTAAATTTGCCTTGGTGTGATTTCCAATTCACTTGCATACAACCAATATCGATATTGGTGTTTCCTTGGGTAATTTGTTTTTCGATATAATCCAAAGCCTCACCTGGTGAAGCAAACGATAAGCTTTCGCCCTCATGGTTCAGAACATAAGGATGAAACCCACTTTCAACAAAAGCAATTGCCATGAGAAGAGATGAGGGAGCCCCTGTCTCTTTGGCAATAATAGGAATCAACCGTTTACATGTTTGATCAGGTGCCGAATAAGCACTTGTAACATTAACCATTAAATAAAAAACTATCGAGGTAAGCCGCGGTCTATACATAACGCTATTACCTTTACATCTTTATCGGTTTTCTCATTCAGTTTCTTTGCCGCAACCGTACAATGCTTTTCGTTGCTAAAAGAAATAGTTTTTGTTGTAATTTGGCCTGTTGATGTGATTGCCATTAAAAATAATAAAAACATGAAGATTCCTTTATCTCATAAAGCCAAAGCCAATAAGACTCATTAACATCGGAGACGTTAAAAGCCCAATCACAGAAAAAACAAAGCCAAGTACGCTGAGCGTGATATTAGTTGGATTCTTTTTTAAGAAACCTAAAAAACTAAAAAACACCCCAAGTGGCACAAATAAGATAGAGAGAACAAAGATCGATAATAGGCCGAAGACAATGCTCAAAATACTAAAGATTTTAGAATTCTCTTTAAGAATCACCACTTGAGCCTCAGATAAATCTTTTTTTTGTTTTTTAATGTTCATAATTTTTTCCTTTCTTTTTTATAGATTTGTTTACGCACTTTGTTTTAACGAATAAAAATTTGTCTCATAAAAGCTTTGAAACTTATCCTTTTGAGGCTGCCAGATTTCAACAACTCTTCTTTTAAAAACGGTACCCTCTTGAACTTTTTGAATCTGAACCACCCAATCAAGAGTCTTCTTAAGGTAGTCACTGAGACTGGGAATATTGATCTCAGCAAGCTTAACTTTGGTTGGTATTGTTTCTTCTACCGCCAGCTTTGCAGAGTTTGAGTGAACCGTAGTCATAAAGCCTCTATGGCCAGTGTCCAAAAGACTAATAAGAGCAAAAGTGTTCGCTATCGAAAGCTCACCTGCAATGATCACATCAGGTCTGCTTCTCATTAAATGATCGATCACTTGCGGCCAGCTAATAACAGGCGCTTTTTCGTTCCGGTTAACCACGTATTGTACTTTATTAAGGTGAGGTACTTCCAATTCACGGGTATCTTCTACGGTAAGAACTCTTTTCTCTAGGGGAATATGTTGGATTAATGCTTTTAAGAAGGTAGTTTTCCCAGAACTGGTTCCCCCAGAAACTAGAATAGATTCTCCTTCTTTGATGGCTTCTATCAATTCACTTTGAACGATATTAGGTAAACTAAAATCTTCTAACGAGACAGAAACTTTCCTGTTGATCCGAATAGAAACAGATAAACCGGAATCTACTGACTTTCCAATCATGGCTTCAAACCGATGTCCACCTGGAAGCCTCGTTGACATTCTTGGTTGTTTCTCAGT
>JAIEMR010000035.1 GCA_019751935.1 Alphaproteobacteria bacterium | reverse complement strand
GATAGATATATGATCGCTTTCGAGCGTTATCTTTTAGAAAGAGAGTTTAAGAAACCCTTTAATGGTCATGGATTTAGAAAACCAAATGAACTTAGAAAAGCAGCAGGAAGCAAAAAGAATTTAATAGATCGCGCTTCCAGAGCCTTAGCGGAATTAAAGAAATTTTCGAATAATATGGTTGCTCTCAGACCGACCGGTAATGCTGCGGATAGCAGCAGGTCACTAGGTCTTGTTTTTGGTATTGGATTTAATGGTGAATTGTTTGATAGTCCTGACCCTTCCGGTCGTAACAAAAATGAAATCTGGTTAAGTTTCTCAGATTCTGGTCGTAATGAGGGTGGGTATTTATTGCTATCTTTTATGAGAGATGTAGCTGAACTGCCTTCAGATCGTCTAGCAAGAAGTTTGCCTCTGGATTTAGCTCAGAGCTTTGATAAATACAAACCCCTTATGAGAAAAAATATCAGTCAAAGAATTAAGGATTTGTATTATTTACCTGATAGTCATTGGGATTCTTACATGCTTCGCCATATCAAGAGGGAACGAGAGAAATTGGAAGATTTCATGTATCAACTAGAACAAAGACTTCCTTTTTCTGCCTTAGATCCAAAACTTCAAACCTGGATTGAGAAAACCTCAAATTGGTATCGTATTCCCCAGCAAGTCAGTATTAAAATTCCAGATGATCTTGATCCCAAAGAACATCAAGTGCAACATGCCGCCAGAGGGTTGTTATTTGACGCTGTAGCGGGGCGTTCATTTTCAAGAGAATATCCATATTTGAGGCCTCATCTTTTTTCACATTGGAAAGAGGAATTGCTCGAAAAGATGGATGAAGGTAAGGCTGAAACAGTCCTTGCCACAGAAAGATTAGAGGAGATGCCTGACGAGCTTCAAAGTGAGGTCCTAGGTTTATTGGATCAGACCGTAGGCGAAGTTCATCCAGAATTAAAAGCGGTTTGGCAGCCAGAGATTGACAAGCAATTTCAAGACTTTATGAGACCAAAAACAAAGTTGATAGAGAATAAAATCGAAGAAATTAAACAAAACATTAAAGGTCTGAGAAAAATTCTAACTAAGCCAGGAAAACTTCCAGTGGATATTCTTAAACAAAAGCAAGAGATTCTAGCGATGGCTGAAGAAGAAAAAGAATTGTACGCGCAAAAAATGAGAGAGTTGCCTACAACTGCTTCAGAGTTAACCAGAGACCAATACGAACAGTTCAGAACCTATTTTTTCCAAAAAAGAGATGTATCACAATGTGTTGAACCTTTGTTTGCAAAAGTTTTAGGCCATGATCGTTTCTTTTCTGTGTTTATATCTAATAATCCAGCAAAAGCTCCTTTGCAGAATCAGGCAGGTTCACGTCTTCAGTTAGGTAATAAAACACCTTACGATGTTATAGCTCCGTGTGATAAAAATTGCCAACATCATGCCTTGGGGCATTTGTATGTAGGTGATATGCTGGCTCATCAAAGTTTGGATCATTTGGATTATATCCGTCAAATGCATGGACTAGAAGGGGTTAATGACCAGTTTATGAGATTGGTGTTTAATCCGAATTAGGTAATTTTATTGGATGTTAATCTTTTGTTAATAAATGTGGGATTAGTGTAAAGATAGCTTATGAAAAAGGGATAAAGCGTTTTAGTATCCCTCTTTTAAAAAGAGTAAAATTAATGAAAAAAATAAAAAGACGTCAACTAAAAATCAAAGCCGGCATTTTTGTTGTTGCTTTGTTTGTAAGTATTCCTTTTGTCGGACAGTTTTTTAAGCCTAATTTACCAATTTTATCAGATGCAAGAATCTCAGATCCCTCTGAGAAACCAGAATTAGATGCTAGAAAGCCCAGGAAATTTAGATCAACGAGTCATGAATTTTTAGAAAAGGTTCCAAAACCTTTTAACCCCCAAGGCCTTGCCGAATTAAACGTATCTGCGAGCGCTCAGTTTTCCTCTAAACAATTAAAAACAATTGTTGATGAGGTTATATCAGACAAGCATATTACGCCTAATCAGTTCATCATCGTCGACCTAAGGCAAGAAACCCACCTTTTTATAAATGGATATCCTGTGTCTTTTTTTAGCCCTAATTTTTCCAATAGTTGGGGGAGATCAACAAAAGAAACAGAACAAGATGAAAGCGCTCAACGAGAAAGGCTTTTAGAAGAGCCTGTTGCCCTTGTTCATTATGTAATTGAAAAAGGAAAAAAAGGGGCTTTAGGAAAAACCCTCAAAGAACTAGAAACAATCCATCAAGTCCAAACAGAAGAAATGCTTGCTAAGCAATTAGGCGTTCAATATGTGCGTTTTGCAGTCAGCGATCATATGCGCCCCTCTGATGAGATTGTAGATGAATTTATTAGTTTCGTTAAAGCGCTGCCGAAAGAAAGCTGGGTTCATTTTCATTGCAGGGGTGGTAGTGGCAGAACTTCGACCTTTATGACGATGTACGATATGATCAAAAATGGTAAGTATCTAGGTAAAAACGATATCCTCGCTCGTCAAGTTTCTATGGGAGGAAAAAATCTTCACAACACAAAATCTGAAGATAAATTCCGTAATTCCTTGGCAGCTGAGAGGCAAAAATTTTTAGATAAGTTTTATTCTTATGTCCAAGCCACCGATGGCCTAGGTACACAGCCATGGAGTGTATGGGTTAAGAAAAACTAGTCTTAATTACTGTTTTTTACAAAATATTTGTTCGTTAAATTTTGAAAATAAGAGTACATATGGTCTTTGCCCTTCTTTTCCTTACAAGTATAGCAGAACCGACCTAAAATGATTATGCATTTTTCGTCACCTCGAGGAACATCATTCCGTGGCAATCCAGGAAATACACTGGATCCCCACGCCCCTGCGGGGCTCGTCATGACGGGGGTTATTATCGTATTATTCTGGTCCTGCAAATACCGTAAAACTTTTAACTTTTTATTAATTGATTTTCTGTACCCTGAATTAAAGAATAAAAATTATTGGAGACTAAAATGAAATTAGGAATGACTTTATTAAAAGCTGCACTGTTAATTTGTTTATTAGTACAGGTAGGCATTTGTGGAAAGCCCGGAGGGAAACCTGCGCATGCACCTAAAAAATCACCTGAGAGCGCAATTACAATGGATCAGGATGAATCAGGATCTTATAGTCTTCCTGATAAAGCTAAAGGAGATCGTATTATAACAATGGATTCATCTGGAAAATCTGATGTACTTTCTATTGACGTAGCTCGACTCACTAATAAAGGTTTTAAAGAGTCTTGTGCAAGTTACTCTGATGAAGATAGCTGTAATTGGGCCCCAGTTTTGTATAATTCTTCCAAAACTAATCCGAAAATTAAGAGTGTAGGATCCTGTTCATATTATGACAATGAATGTCACAAACGTGACAAATTTAACTTAAAAGAGAATTTTACATTTAAAGGGGCAACATACGAACGCGCATGGGTTCAAGAAGGAATTGGATAAGTTTTCCAACAATACGGATCTATGTGTATCCTATTAGAATTGATACAC
Organism: Alphaproteobacteria bacterium; assembly: GCA_019751935.1. Lineage (GTDB taxonomy): Bacteria > Pseudomonadota > Alphaproteobacteria > Paracaedibacterales > CAIULA01 > CAIULA01. The sequence continues at coordinate 6,339 of JAIEMR010000035.1, read as the reverse complement.
ATAGATTTCTTTTTTAGTTTTATCTTGCCAATGGCTTATATTTAATACGGTGCGGTTGGTCAGCATTAATGCCTAAGCGGCGTTTTTTATCTTCCTCGTAAGATTGATAGTTTCCTTCAAACCAAACGACTTGACTGTCCCCTTCAAAGGCCAGAATATGCGTTGCGATACGGTCTAAAAACCATCTGTCATGACTGATGACAATCGCACAACCTGCAAAATCCAAAAGGCCTTCTTCAAGGGAACGTAAAGTTTCAACATCCAAATCGTTGGTCGGCTCGTCCAATAGCAGAACGTTGGCGCCTGATTTTAGCATCTTAGCAAGATGGACACGGTTACGTTCACCGCCCGAAAGTTGCCCTACTTTTTTCTGTTGATCTGGCCCCTTAAAATTAAACAATCCACAATAAGCACGACTTGGCATAGTGCGTTTGCCAAGGGCAACTTCGTCAAGGCCGCCAGAGATTTCTTCCCATACGGTTTTGTTGGCATTCAAAGCATCACGGGATTGATCGACATAACCCATAACCACGGTTTCACCAATCTTTAAGGTTCCCTGATCAGGTTTTTCTTGATCCGTTAGCATGCGGAAAAGGGTTGTTTTGCCGGCGCCGTTTGGTCCAATGATACCAACAATCCCGCCGCGGGGCAGATTAAAGTTAACGTCATCAATCAGTAAACGATCACCAAACCCCTTGGACAAATGATCGGCTAGAATGACGGTATCACCGAGGCGAGGACCTGGAGGAATGTGAATCGCTCCATCGCCTTGACCTTGATCTTGGGTGTCATTCAATAGGGATTCATAAGCTTGAATACGGGCCTTGCTTTTGCTTTGACGACCCTTTGGCGATTGACGGATCCAGTCTAATTCGCGGGCCAACTGCTTTTGGCGATTGGTTTCTTGCTTTTGTTCTGTAAACAGACGCTTTTGTTTTTGTTCTAGCCAGCTGGAATAATTTCCTTCATAGGGAATCCCTTGACCACGATCAAGTTCTAAAATCCAACCAACAACATTATCTAAGAAATATCGATCATGGGTGATCAGAACAACGGTTCCAGTATAATCCTTTAGATATCGTTCTAGCCATGCAACAGACTCAGCGTCCAAATGGTTCGTCGGTTCGTCCAACAAAAGCATGTCTGGTTTTTGAAGAAGTAAACGACACAAAGCCACACGACGCTTTTCACCACCCGAAAGATTGGCAACGGCAGCATCACCAGGTGGGCACCTGAGGGCATCCATTGCAATTTCGATTTTACGATCAAGATCCCAGGCATCAAGGTTGTCGATTTGTTCTTGAAGTTCGCCTTGTTCTGCAATCAAGGCATTCATTTCATCATCGCTCATCGGTTCAGCGAATTTCAGATTAAGCGCCTCAAAGCGGTCCAACAAACCTTTGATTTCAGATAGGCCAGCCATGACGTTACCGGCCACATCTAAGCTTGGGTCCAATTCAGGTTCTTGGGACAAGTAGCCGATTTTAACGCCGTCTGCTGCCCACGCTTCGCCATTAAATTCCTTATCAAGGCCCGCCATGATTTTTAAAAGGGTTGATTTACCGGATCCATTCGGGCCGATAATACCGATTTTTGCGCCTGGGTAGAAAGAAAGCCAAACGTCCTTTAAAATTTCGCGCCCGCCAGGAAAGATTTTTGAAAGACTCTTCATTACATAAATGTATTGATATGCTGCCATTGATAGGGGTCCTTATGTTTTTCTAATTTTGCTTATCCTGCCTGAATCCGAGGTGGCTTGCATTAAAAAAGTTTGCAGTATTTTATTTGGCGCTTATATAGAAGTTGACGAAGTGCCTTCATAGGTTCATAACAGCTTTATATTAATTTTATTGAGGAAAACACATGTTTAAGAAAATGATTCTTTTGCCCATTATTGGGTTTTTAAGTGTCTGTACAGCGGACCAAGTTTTTGCAATGGAGGAAGCCGAACTTACCCCAGATGCTATAGTAGCTAGAGTAAGAGCAGCGGCTATAAAACCAGAAGGATTTCAATATAAACAAGTCGGCGAAAGTTTTTCACGAGAAATTTCTGGTGAATCAGACACTTTGGTTATAAGAGGTTTTCGTGACTCAAAAGCAGACGTTGAATTATTGAAACAGGTTCATGGCGGAACGGATCCTTTTGTCGGATTGTTTTTAAGTAAAGCTCTTTCAAGAAAAGGCGAGGATAATCTCTTCAGTCAAAGAACTGCCCCAAATCCTTTTTATTCAGTACTTGTTTGGAAAAAAACAGCAACTGGTGATCTTGAATATAAAGGTGTTGTTGGTCACGGCGTTCAACCTTCCTTTGGAGCTGCAGTTGGTGCTGGATACAAAATCGATGAACATGCAGACATTATCGAAAGTTTTGTCGCATCAGGAACCAGAGCGTTAGGAGAGCCAAAAGCAGATGGAGGTAGAGAAAGTGATACTCAAGTTTTAGACTCAACTGGAAAACCTCTTGGCCTTGTTAGTCATTATTTGTATCTAAATGACACAGTTAATGAAGAAGATCTTCTTGGTATTCTTGAAAGCATGTACAACTTGGCAGTATTCGCTAAGGGTATTGGAAGCTTATTACCTCCTGAAAATGATGCAACTCTTCTAAAGCAAGTTAGAACTGTTCCCCATCAAACTTATATGATTACAGATAGGGACGGAGCGCATGATGCTATCCTTCAAAAGTATGACGGTCTGACTGGTTTTGTTAGACATGCAGCTCCTGGGATGGATAAATTTTATGACAGACCTTTAGTTGCCTATGCACGTTTAATTGAATTGCCAGTGTCCGCCTCAACCGAGGCTGAAGAAAAGTAAGCTTTTAAATTCATAATCGTCATGGTGCGCCCCCGAAACAAGGGGGCGTGCCCATCCAGAAAATGTCTTCTCTAGCAAAACAGCCACAGGATCATCACAACCCTTTCGGGGCTTCGAGATGGCGGTGGTATTTGGAGCAAGGCCTCGCGGGAGGCAGCCATGAAAATAGTTGTATTCACGAACAATGCCTGCAAAGATGCCCCACAAAGAATACATCTACCTATTTAATATATTTTTCCTCTTGACTTTATCAAAATATCCATAAATTATAGAGAGATATTTGATATAATTGTGTGCTTGCGCGCAAGGAACTCTGCACCTATAAAATATGATAGGTATTAAAATAGAGTAAATGTTTGTTATAAGAATAATAACATAAGTCATTATGTATTATTTTATAAATAAACATAGCTTAAATCGTGAGGGAATATACATGTCCTTATTCCAAATCGTTTTCATAAGCTTAGATCAGAGGAGACCCATATGCAGAGCTGCTTACCATTTTTTTATCACCCAACAACGGTTTTGCTAATTGATGATGATAGAAACTATTTAAGGCAACTTCAGTCCTTATTGTCTAGAAATGCTGCAAAATTCATCATTGAGCCGACTCCGCAAAAAGCGTTACAAATCGCCTATCACAATATAAATATGCAAGCTTCGATTCATAATTGTTTTAACTACCTTGAAGAAGAGGAGCTTGAAACTTACCGAATGGCTGTGAATGTGTCTAACATTTACAAAATGATTTATAATGACGCTCGGTTTGATCAGATTTCAACAGTAATTGTTGACTATAATATGCCCGGTATGAATGGCCTGGAATTTTGTAAAAAAATTCAAGATACATCTATCCGCAAGATCCTTTTAACAGGGGAGACTGATGAAACCCTTGTCATTAAGGCTTTTAACGAAGGTGTGATTGATGCTTATATCCGTAAACATCAGGATAATTTTTACACCGTTATCCAAGAAACTCTCGAAAAATGCCAAGAATCTTATTTTGCAGATTTTTCCAAAAAGATAGAGGCAGTATTTGACCCAGAAGATCAGAAAAAAGCGGCTTTTTGTAGTGAGAAATTTAAAGATTATTTTAAAATAGTCACTCAAACCTACAAAATCAAAGAATTTTATATGTTAGAGCGAACCGGTTCCTTTCTTTGTATTGATCAGGATGGCAATCACGGGGTTTTAGTAACTCAATCAAAAGAATCAGTAGAGTTACTGTTAGATAGCCAAGAGGCATTAACGGCACACCCCAAAATCCTTAAAGCTCTTAAAGACAATACTCATATACTTTGCTACAAGCACATAACGGAGGCTCCTTTGCCTGCAGGATCTAGTTGGGGAGAATATACATTCCCAGCAGACTATCTAAAAGAAGATGATGAGACTTTTTTGTGCGCATATGTTCCTGGGAAATTTGGGCTTCAAAAAGAAAATTTGAAAACTTTTAATCAGTCAAAAAAAGATATGGCTGCGTAAGTTGATAAAATTACAAAAAACAGATATTTAATAAAATTTAAGGTTAATTTTTTGCCTAATAAAATAATAGTTATACGAATTGAAGCTTGCTGATATTTTACTTTTTTCGTTAAAATTAAAGCGTAGAGAGTAAAAATGAAAAGCCTAAAGATATTATTTGCATTTTTTATAGGACTTTCTGGAGCTGTGGCATCAACAGATGATGGTTCTTTTAGAGGAGAGTTAGTAGGCGGATTTACCTCTATTAATGGCAGTTACAAATTTGAGACTTCAACTGGAGAAACAGCAACTTATGCGTTAAAAGAACTAGATGGCCATAAAGTATTAATAAGAAATTTCGTTACGCTTGGAAACAGAAGTAGTGCTCTTTTGGGCATTCTCTGCGATTTACAAAATGAGAAGGGCTACAAGATAGCAGCAGAACCTAATTCTGAAGTTTTCTTTTGTGATAGTGTGGGTGAGGATTCTCTACTTATACAGCACGGCTTTAGAAGATTAGAAGGTGACGCGCTTCCACTTCCTTTAGTTGATGTCGGTGGGGAGAACATCTATGTGAGAGCGCAAAGAATTTCTCTGGACATTCTTCCAGATGGAAGAAAAGGCAATTTTAAAATATAGAGTACTCTTTCTTGCCTTATCTGCGCTGAAAATAAAAAGGACCTGTGCATTTTTTAATTATCCGAAAAAATTAAGCGATATAGCAGAACAGCCTTTAAAATGATTATGCATTTTTCGTCACCTCGAGGAACATCGTTCCGTGGCAATCCGGAAATATACTGGATCACCACGCCCCTACGGGGCTCTTGATGACGAGGGTTATTATCATTTTATCCTGGCCCTGCTATAATTCAAAATTTCCAAAGTCTTTTAAAATTTAAGGGATCTCCCTTTTTCTTATTATTCGGGGACAGCCCCAAAACTTTAATTCTTTTTTCAAAACACTCTTGACAGCAGGCACACAGCTGTTTTGCAATAATTTCACCACAATTGCTTATACGAAAAATAAATGAAAAAAATTTATAGCCTTCTTGTTTTAATCTTATTTATAAACGACAGCTTAGCGAGGGATAATGAGAGGTATGATGATGGCATGATGGACGAATTATTAAAAGAGGGATCCAGGCTACCAGACTCTTGTTACTACGCCCCCTCAGCTACTCATGCTCCTCGAACATATTCCCTTGTTCTCACTGCTATAGGAAAACTTACCGAAGAAGATAATTATGAAGCTCAAAGCAAAGCTTTAATTTCTCCTCCAGAACCTGAAGACGAAATGGAAATTAAGCGCAAAGCTGCCTTAGATCAGTTGTCTGATTTGATCAAAGATAACAACTTCCAAACTATTTATGAGTTAGTATCATTTCTAGCTATCGTGTTTAATCCATCTAATCCCAGAGAATCAGAATTTGATTTAGTAACTTTTAAAACAGAATTGCTTGAATGTGAAACACCATATAGCCAAAAAGAATTGATACAAGCTGAGAAAATGAAATATGAAACCCCACAATAAAAAAATTTCAAAACTTTAGAGCTTTTTATAAAACCACCTTGACAGTGCGCCTCAAACTATTCTGCAATAATTTTAGTAAAATTATTTTTATAGGGAAGACATATGAGAAAAATCTTTAATTTAATCATCTTTGGCTTATTGACGAGCACCAGTTGTGTGGTAGCTATGGATGAGGAAGGGCTAAGAGAGATTACAAGTGTTGAACAGGCTCGAACCGAAAAAAAACTTAAGGAAATAAATGATGCAAGAGATGATGCCTCTACTCCATGTCCATGGGAAACAAGTAAACCCTCTGATAGAACTTCTGGTGATCCTAAAGGTCCTTTAGCAGTAAGTACCGCTGATCTCGAAAAATTAAAACCTTTCGATTCTCCATGGATGGATGATGGCAGTGGCAAACCTATTTCCCCTGGCACCCCCTTCGATTTAGGCAATCTGGCTGGTGGAGACGCGGATCTTACACAACAATTTTTTAAAGCCGCAGGCCGCCGTGTCGTAACAAATGCCTATGATGATCTTACTGTTCA
>JAIEMR010000083.1 GCA_019751935.1 Alphaproteobacteria bacterium | reverse complement strand
AAAAAACTCGAATAGCAGATAAAAAATGAAAAATTTAGACAGAATAAATCATTTTGGTATATATAGATTCTTAAGATAAAACGTGCTACAAAAATGCATGCTCATCATTCCCTCACCTCTTATTTTTGGAACGTTTGTTAAACGTTATAAACGTTTCTTTGCTGATATTGTTTTAGATGATGGCGCCGAAATTACTGCCCATTGCCCAAACCCTGGTGCAATGCTAGGTGTGTTGGAGCCTGGAAATAAGGTAGTGGTAACAAAAAGCGATAATCCAGCTAGAAAATTAGGTTACACCTGGCAATATGTGCACGCTGATGGAACATGGATCGGGGTTAATACGCATCTGACAAATGAAATTGTGGCTGATGCTTTGGCAAGAAAAATGATTCCTGAATTTTCTGATTACACATCCATCACTAGAGAGGTCAAATACGGCATCAATTCACGTATTGATTTTTTGCTGTCTAAAGATGGTTTTCCCCCTTGTTATCTAGAGATTAAAAACGTTCATTTGAAGCGAAATAGTATAGCCCAGTTTCCAGATTGCGTTACTGCTAGGGGCGCCAAACATATGGCAGAGCTTTCTGCAATAAGGCAGCAAGGCGCAAGATGTGTGGTTTTGTACCTAGTGCAGCGTGGTGATTGCACAGAATTTTCTATAGCGGCCGATATAGATCCTGCCTATGCCAAGGCATCAATTGCAGCAAAAGCTAGCGGCGTTGAAATGCTGGCATTTGCATGTGAAATGCTACGAAGTAATGATGCGGCTGATGCTATAGTGCTGCGCGAAATGAAAATAATTTCAGAACAATAAATAAAAATTAATTAATTCTGCAGTTTATTCATTAAATCATCCAATTGTTCAAATTGTTGAAAGTATAAAGTAAGCATACCCCCATTTCTGTTGATTTGCAGTTTTGTTTTCATGCTAACCGCTTCACCAATGCGATCTGCTAAAGCTTGAACATCTGGATCGATTATTGGTTGGCCCATCATAGTTGGAGTTTTGTGTTTTTTTACTAAGTGCTCTGCGGCCCTGACACTGAGTTTTTCATTAACAATGCGTTTCGCAAGCTCTTCAATATTATTTGAGTTTAGGATACTACGAGCATGGCCTGCTGTAAGTTTCCCTTCACGAAGCAAGTTTTTAACTTCTTCGGGCAGTTGCATAAGTCTTAGTGTATTGGCAACGTAGCTGCGGCTTTTACTGATGGAAAATGCAATCTCTTCTTGGGTTTTTTGATGGTCAACCAATAATTTATGAAGAGATTCGGCTTCTTCCATTGGATTTAGATCATCGCGTTGCAAGTTTTCAATAAGACCTAATTCAAGAGCTTCGCGATCATTACAAGCTACAATGATTACAGGAACATTGGAAAGTCCAGCTTCTTTGGCAGCTCTCCAACGTCTTTCACCGGCAATAATTTCATAATAACCTGATTCAGTTTCGCGAACCAAAAGCGGTTGAAGAACTCCCTTTTGTCTTACGGATTCAATCAGTGTTTGCATTTTTTCTTCGTTAAAGTAATGCCTTGGTTGCATTCGTCCGGGTTTTAAAGAATCAATAGATATTTCATTGCTGCTTTTTGGAAGATTGTTTTCTGAAACATAATCGTCCATGTCACCTAATAAAGCCGACAAGCCGCGACCTAAATTTTTATTGAGCATTTTCTTTCTTTCCTTTTTCCTTTAAAAGTATTTCTTTAGCGAGTTCCATGTAGGCTTGGGAGCCAAGGCAATTTACATCGTATAAAAGGACAGGTTTGCCGTGTGAAGGAGCTTCAGAAACACGTATATTGCGTGGGATGACGGTTTTAAAAACTTTATCCTTTAAATGAAGCCTAACGTCAGTTGCAACTTGCGAACAAAGTGAGCTTCTGCGATCAAACATAGTCAAAACAACGCCAAAAAGTTTGAGTTTAGAGTTAAAATTCTTCTTTATTTTTTGAATTGAACTTAAAAGATAGCTAAGCCCCTCTAAAGCATAATATTCGCACTGAAGCGGGATAATTACAGAATCAGCGGCTACCATTGCATTGAGTGTTAATAAACCCATGGATGGCGGGCAATCGATAATAATGTAATCGAACATTGGTCTGTACGGCTCAATTAGATTTTTGAAAATAAATTCGCGCTGGGTCATGTTAACCAATTCTATCTCAGCGCCAACCAATTGAATGCCGGCAGGAATAACTGCTAAACCGGGAATTGGACTTTTTATTAAAACCTCTCCTACTGTGCATTGCCCAATTAATAGGTGATAAGTTGATAAAAGTTTGTTCTTTTTTATAATGCCAACACCTGTGGAAGCATTTCCTTGAGGGTCAAAATCAATAAGGAGAACTTTTCGATCAACGGCAGCTAAAGCTGTTGCGATATTTACAGAGGTGGTTGTTTTACCAACCCCACCTTTTTGATTTGCAACGACAATAATTTCAGCCATATTTCCTACCTACATTTCTTACTATAATAATTTTACTATTTTTATCAGTAATGCTGTCTTTTAGTTCGTAATCAAAGGTCCAATTTAATTTTGCTTCTTCAATTTCCATTAAAAACGTAACCCCCTTATGGAAAATACCCACAGATGTTTCACGTGAAACATTACTCATTAATGATAGCAGATTTGATAGAGAAGAACAGGCCCTTGATAAAATAAAGTCATATTTATCATTTAGTTCTTCAGCTCGCTCATTCAAAATCTTGACAGATGTTTTTGTTTTTAGGCGAGCTTCATTAAGAAAAATAGTTTTTTTGCGATTGGATTCCACAAGAGCTATATTTTTATAGCCGTATATTGCTAAAGCCATGCCTGGAAATCCAGCCCCAGTTCCTATGTCAACGATACTAGAATTAGAGTTATCAATTAAATCTACTATTTGAAGGCTATCAATAACATGTCTTAAAAAAAAGTCATCTAATGTTTTTTCTTGAACTAAGGATATTGTTTTATTCCATAGTTTCAGTAAGTCAAAATAAATTTCATACTTTTCGACTGTTTCACGTGAAACATTTAATTGGGGAAGATATGATTTAAAAAGATTAAATGACAATTCATGCACGGCAAAATTAGTTCAATTCGTTGGTTTCATCAATAACATATTTATGTATCGAATTTAATTTTTCAAGCCCATTTTTTTGTTCAGATATTTCATCCATTATGGGTTTGTTTTTTTCAGGTTTCTCAATTTTTACAGGAACAAGGTCAATGTAATCATCTTTAACAGATTTATCTTTTGAACAACCCGATAAAAAGGTTAACAAAAACATAACAAACAAAAGACTTTTCATGGCAGGAGCTTATGCTAGACTTATAGATAAAGATGATTTAAAAGCTAGCACGAAAAATGCAAGAGTTCCATAAAACAAATGCTTACACTAAAGAAAAATCCGAAGATAAGCATAAAGATAAATCTGCCTATTCAAGCCTACCTCTTGAAAAACTGATGGAAGACTATTTTAACTATTTCACGACACTCCCTGATATATGCTTGAAAAATATTGAAAGCGCAGAAAAATCAACTCAATCGTTCAGTGTTCTTGATCCTGAAATCCTTCATAAGGTGATTTTCGATGCATTTGACGGAATTAAAGAAATTTTTCTAGAAGAACCAGAAGCATGGGAAAATTTACAAAAAAAATATCTCGATGATTTAGATAATCTCTTTCAAATAACTTTAGATCAATGTTCAGGCGAAAGTATTGAACCCATCATTTCTCCAGAAAAAAATGACCGTCGTTTTAAAGACGATGATTGGGAAAAAAATCCTATATTTAACTACATTAAGCAAGCCTATCTTCTGCACAGCAAATACCTTCAAAATATTATTTCAGATAGCAAAGTAAATGAAGCCTCCAAAAGAAAATTAATGTTTTATCTAAAAGGTGTTCTCGATGCCCTTTCTCCAACAAACTTTGCGCTTACAAATCCTGCTGTCATTCGCGAAAGTTTAAAGCGTAAAGGGGATAATTTGATTGAGGGATACCAGAAATTTATCAAGGACCAAACAGAAAATGGTGGCGCCTTTAGGTTGCCTTCCCTGGACAAATTAAACGCCTTTAAAGTTGGAAAAAACCTTGCAATAACCCCAGGAGAGGTTGTTTTTGAAAATGAAATTTTTCAGCTTATCCATTTCCATCCTCAAACCCCCACGCAATGGCAAAAACCACTTTTAATTGTCCCTCCATGGATTAACAAATATTATATTTTTGACTTACGTGAACAAAACTCCTTTGTCAGGTGGAATCTACAAAATGGACGTTCCGTTTTTGCCATTTCATGGGTTAATCCTGATCCTTCTTACGCTGAACTAAGTCTTGCAGACTATATTTTAAAGGGGATAGACAAGGCTATAGACTATATTAGAGCCGCAACAAAAAATGAAAAAATAAATGTATTAGGGTTTTGTGTAGGGGGCGTTGCGCTTATGAGTCTACTCTCATATCACAATCAACGAGGCCTTGAAAAAGTAGACAGCTCTACCTTTTTAGCAACACCAATAGATTTCAATCAACTTAATGAATTATCTATTTTTGTCTGTGAAGATCAAGTAAAGATTTTGGACAAACATCTTAAGACATACGGAGTTCTTGCGGGTGATTCAATGGTTAAAATGTTCAGTTCAATGCGCGCCAATGACTTAATTTGGTCAAATTATATTAATCATTATTTGTTAGCCAAAGAAACAGAACCTTTAGATTTTTTATATTGGAATAGTGATACAACCCATCTTCCTGCAAAAATGCACCTTGAATATTTAAAAAATTTCTTTTTAGGCAATGCTTTTATTGAAAAAAAGGGATTTCAGTTAAATAAAATAAATGTGGATATTGCAAAAATTAGCATCCCTACATTCATTATGGCTGCAAAAAACGATCATATTGTTCCTTGGCAAGCAGCGTTTGCCGCAACTCATCAACTAAAAAACACACATTTTGTTTTATCAGCATCTGGCCATGTGGCAGGTGTTATCAATCATCCATCACAAAATAAATATTGCTATTGGACAAATCCAGAATCAAAATCGCAGGAACCCACATCCTGGTTAAAAGGAGCAGTTGAGACGCCGGGCTCGTGGTGGCTTGAATGGGAGAAGTGGATGGAAAATTATCAGGGCATTAAAGTTGAATCATATCAAGTTAATCGTAATCACATAATTGAACCCGCACCAGGACGGTATGCAATTCAAATAGCTCCAAAACTATGATGGAACACTCTTTAATTTTCAGGAGTTTCTGGCCATATATCGTTTTCATCAACTCCGGCTTCGTCACAAAGAGAAGGTGTAAAAGATTCATCGTTATGTGAAGTTTTGCTAACTTTGGTATTAGGCATTGATTCAGAGGATGCTATAAAACTTTGTAACCCTCTATTAAGCAGCAATTCTAAGTCTACAGGAGCTGATGCATAAGCATTGCCAATTTGAAAAAACGCAATAATTATTAATACCCACATAGAACTTATACTCCCATATCTCATAATTAAAAGTTTAACTAATTTTTTTCCAAATATCCATAGTATTCTCATAGTAAATTGTATCTCTAGTTAATAAAAAACCGCTAGACTTAAAGCTGAATCTGTGATTGTTGTCCTGGATTTTTTGTGTTAGCTTTCTCAGGTATGCATGAAAATATTAATTTAACTGAGATAGCTTTAGTTGTTGTTGCTGCACTGACAGGCGGCATTGCATTGTCACGCTTAAGACAGCCTGCTATTCTTGGTTATATTCTAAGTGGTATCATTTTAGGCCCTTCGGGCTTTGCGCTTATTCGTTCCCGAGATCAAGTTGGTGTGTTGGCAGAACTGGGAGTCCTTCTTCTCCTTTTCGTTGTGGGAATGGAGCTTAGCCTTAGAACTTTCAAAAAGGTATGGGGAATAGCAACGCTTTGTACTATCTTGCAAATTCTTCTCAGCATAACGATTACGGTAACATTATCGAATATGTTTTCCTGGTCTTTGGGACTTTCGCTTTTGCTTGGGTTTGTAGCGTCAGTTTCCTCAACAGCAGTTGTGGTCAAAATGCTAGAAAGTTTAGGCGAATTAAAGTCTGAAACAGGGCAGCTCACCATTGGTATTTTAATCGCGCAAGACCTTGCCATCGTCCCAATGATTTTGATCCTTCGCAATTATGGTGAATCTTGGTTTAATCCGATGCTTTTTGTTAAGGTTCTTGGCTCAATTGGAATGATTGTGGCTTTGATCAATTACTTAAGTCGCCGCCAACGTGTGCGCTTACCTTTAACTCAAATGATTGCTGGCGAAAAAGACCTAACAGCGCTCGCTAGCATGACCTTTTGTTTCGCAGCCGCCGCTGTGTCGGGTTTGATTGGACTATCAGCGCCATATGGGGCGTTCTTGGCCGGTCTTGTTTTGGGTAACACGCACGAGCGCGTTATTATGCTTGAAACAATTAAACCGGTTCAAAGTATTCTAATGATGGCTTTTTTCCTGTCTATTGGGCTGTTGTTAGATATTGAATTTATTTGGCAGCATTTATGGCATGTTCTTTTACTGTTGTTCGTTATTACAGTTGGCAAAACGGCTTTGAATATTGGTATTTTGAGAGTGCTTCATTTGCCATGGTCGCAAGCATTTTTGGTCGGTGTTGTTTTGGCCCAGTTGGGTGAGTTCGCTTTTTTGATGGCAACGATTTCCAATGAAACGCATATCATCAATGAATTTGGTGAACGTTTAATTATTGGCCTTACGGTTCTATCCTTAGCTTTTAGTCCCTTATGGCTTGCATCCGCTAAAAGACTGCGCGATTTGGCTGATGTCAATTCGATTCCTTTGCAGGGCGTTTTAAGCCTTCTTTCTGGGGAAAAGGTTTCTTTCCTTAAGAAAGCTATTCGCTTTGTTAGACTGTTTCTTCTTAAAAGGCCTCCAAGACAGCGTAAACTTCTCCCGAAGCCTGAGGATTTGAAAGATCATCCAGAAATAATTCAACATGACCCTATTTCACCCGACCTTTAAGTTCGAGAATGAGTTTTCTTTAAAAGGGGAACTTGTTGCTGGTATTGACGAGGCTGGTTGCGGTCCTTGGGCGGGGCCTGTTGTTGCAGCGGCTGTTATCATTGATCAAGACTTATTTGATGATGAATTAAGGGCAGGGGTTAAAGATTCAAAAAAACTTGTTCGCTCTAAAAGAGAAAGTGCTTGCGAAAAATTGATTGCTCATCCTTCAATCCAGTACGGGGTTGGTGAAGCCTCTGTGCAGGAAATCGATCAATTAAATATTGGTAAAGCAACCAGACTTGCGATGGTAAGGGCTGTTCTGAATTTAAAGACCCAGCCAACATTTGTTTTGGTTGATGGAATTAGAGCGCCTGTTCTAAAGCAACGCGTTCAAACCATTATCAAGGGTGATCAACAAAGCTTTTCAATTGCAGCGGCTTCTATTATTGCGAAAGTCACGCGGGATAAAATAATGGATATTCTTGATAAAGAACACCCAAGTTATGGTTGGAAAAGGAATGCTGGATATGGGACAAAAATTCATCATGAAGCGATGAAGTTGTATGGCCTGACTCAGCATCATCGTTTGAGTTACGCGCCTGTAAAGGCTCTGTTGGAAAAGGTCAGCTAAAGTTATGCATTACTTGTATGGTTATCATCCCTGTCATATGGCGCTTTTAAATCCACGTCGTAAGATTGAAAAGGTTATAGTCACTCAAAGAGAGACCCTTGAAAAACTACCATCCACAGGGAAACTCAAAGTTGAAATTGTTGACCGAAAAAACCTAGAGAACCGCTTGCCGCTGGGCGCGGTTCATCAAGGAATTGCTTTATCTGTACAATCCTTGCCGAATTTTTCATTGGATCTTTTAGAGGACTGCCAAGACCCAAACCAGCGAGTGGTTGTTTTAGATCATGTGAATGATCCTCATAATGTTGGAGCAATCCTAAGGTCAGCTGCTGTTTTTGGAGCTAAAGCTGTTATTATGACAGAAAGGCATGCTCCTAAAGAATCAGGTGTTCTGGCGAAATCAGCATCTGGAGCGCTTGAAGTGGTTCCCATGTGCATTATCAATAATCTTGCCCATGCCCTTCGGGAACTCAAAGAGCTTGGGTTTTGGTGCATTGGTTTCGCTGAAAGTGGAAAGAAAACTTTGGCTGAATTAGACCTTAAGGGGAAAACGGCCTTGATTTTTGGCGGAGAGGGGGATGGTATGCGCCGTCTAACCCAAGATTTGTGTGACTTTACGGTTCGTCTGCCATCAGAAGAGAGTTTTTCAACGTTGAATGTGTCGAATGCGGCAGCGGTTGGATTGTATGAGGTCTACAGGCAGCAGAAATAAACTTTCCACACACCAAATTTGATGGCCGGAGAATAAGTGGTAGAATGTGGATATAAGTTTCCCCATGGTTTTGACCATGGGGTCTATGGGAATACGTCTTCGGCTTAATTATTTATAACAAAGGCTTCTCCGTGAGCTGCTTGCAAATCCAGGTCCTCTGCGGCATTTATTATATCATCCACATACTCATAGATTATAAAATAAATACTCTGATTTTCTAAAACTTGACTCATCGTAAAATATTTCTGTTTCCTTTTTCCTTCAAGAGATTCCGCAGACACTGCTTCACTAAAAATGGAACGAAATGCTTTTGACATACTTAATCTTGAAATTAACCTTTTATCTTCAGGATACCGATTAGGGTTTACGTATAGCGCATTGGGATAGGAGCCTGTATGCCCAACCAATGCTGCATAACACATTCCTTTTCTAGCAATTTCTTTATCTTCATCATTTCCATGCCATAAAGTATAAATTGATCTAGCCATATCTAAACTGTCTGAATTTAATGCGATTCCTTTCAAATATGGGCGAGCTAGGTCTTGTGCTTCTTCTTTGTTGGTGCCCCATAAAGTGTGCCATACAGAAACATCAAATCCTGCAGAAAACCCAAATTCGCTTATCATTGTCTGTAGGTGACCTAGAGCAAAAATTACATCCTTTTCATTTCCTTCTAATAGTCTTTGAAAAATATGTACTGCTTTTGGATTTCTTTTAACAGCTTCATAAAAGTTTTGGCGGGCGACTTCTTTATCTGCAGCTTCCGCGCTATCCCATAATACACTTGCAACATCTTGGGTTTCATAACCAATATGATCTTGATTGTTTGCAGCTTGATATAGGATTGGACGTACGAAATTCTTGTCATCTTCGTTTCCGTAAAACAAAGTTGTGGCTGCCTGAACCGCATTAGGGTTACTTGGATCGCTAGCAATACTACGCAACAAAGGGCGAACCAAAACTCTATCTTCTTCGACGATAGGATAAGAACGCCAAAGGTTAGTCATAGCATAAAAGTAGTTTGGTATCGTAGTGTGCTTATGTGCAGTTACCATATTACGCAAAAGACGCCGTGCGAAACTTTTATCATTTTGATCGCTGCTACGCCGTAGGGTACATAAGACATAATGTGCATCAGGGTTTGTTATATCTTTTGCAATTTCATAAAGTTCTTGTCGAGTCCAGTTTTTATTTTCTGTCGCTCCAAAAGCATAAAGAGCCGTTAAATGAGGAATTCTTTCGTGACCTGTTAATCTATGTATAAGTCTATGTGAGGTTTGCTCACCAATTTTTTTATCTTCTTCATCGCCGCTTGTTAATAACAGGCTAGCTATGATTGAGGCATAAGCGATTCCGTCCCTGCTGTTCGGGTTTGTACTCTCTACTACTTCGTATAATACTGGGCGGGCAGTATCACGATCACTATTATTTTTTTTATTAAATAATGCAATAGCGGCATCAATTCTTTTTGGATGCTTTTTATCTTTGACCATTTTGTAAAGATTTGAACGTGAGAATTCAATATCTTTTCGTTGAAGGGAATAAGACCACAAATCAAGCATGGCATCATCTTGATTTGGGTGATTAGGATCTTGGGCAATTTCTCGCATTACTAGCAAAATAACAGAGGAGATCAGTGAACTAGATGAATCAGAAGGAGAAAAACTATTTAAGAACCTTGAGGAAACATCAAAGCGACGCCAATCATTAGGATTTTGTGCAAT
>JAIEMR010000156.1 GCA_019751935.1 Alphaproteobacteria bacterium | reverse complement strand
TAAAATCTTACAATTTTCAATGATGCTTTAGATTGCAGAAGATGAAATAGAATTGAAAAGTTAACAATTAGTTAATAATTAATTAAATAAAATTAATAAAGGTTAATAATTAATTATTATTTTGAATATCCCCACCAATAGATAGAGACAAAAAGAAACAGCCAAACAACATCGACAAAATGCCAATACCACGCGGCAGCCTCAAAACCTACATGATGTGTACTTGTAAATTCAAGGCGTTTTGTGCGCCACCAGCACACCAGTAAAAACAAGGTTCCAACAATGACATGGAATCCATGGAATCCCGTTGCCAGATAAAATGTGGATGGATAGATGCCATCCTTTAACGCAAAGGCAGCATGGCTGTATTCAATTGCCTGGACAACCGTAAAGGTTGCCCCCAACAAGACTGTTATTAACAAAGCTTTTGCCGTGTTTTTCATATCGCCTCTTAGCAGTTCATGATGCGCCCAAGTCACCGTCGTGCCAGACAATAAGAGCAAAAGCGTATTTAAATAGGGTAAATGAAAAGGGTCAAAAGGAACTATATTTTTAGGCGGCCAAACAAACCCAGAAGCCTCGGTTGGCGCTAAGGCTGCATGGAAATATCCCCAAAAAAAGGCTGCGAAAAACATCACTTCTGAGGCAATAAACAGCCCCATTCCAATTTGAAGGCCACGCTGAACCGTTTTTGTGTGAACGCCTGGGCTGTTACTCTCTTTGACAACGTCACGCCACCATCCGAAAAATGTAAGTAATAAAAGCGTCACACCAATCCCAAATAAATAGTGGTCAATTTTGTGCATCCACAAAACTGCACCGATTGCTAAAATCAATACAGAAACTGACGACACAAAAGGCCAAGGGCTTGGCTCAACTAGGTGAAAAGGGTGCTTTAGATCAGGTGACATTTGCACCTCTCTTTTAGGAGGAACATAAGTCTTTTGTGGTTTTTTAGATTTGGGAGGAGAAGTAAAAACCTCAATACCAGACAATGAAATAGGCCTTTTTTTATCCATTTTAATGCATAATTTCAAATTTAGTTAGTTTGATTGTAAACGGTTACAGGCAGCTGACAAAGAGTTTTATTGGGTTTTTCATAAGGCTTGCTTTGTGGTATATTGCCTGAGGTTAGATCTAAAGGAGTGTATTTTCATGGACTTTAAAGAAAGCCCTCTTTTAAAAGGTTACCTCTCACGAACAGTCAGCTATCTTTCCACCTTTCTTAAACTTAAATTTTTAAAGCTCTTGGTAAAGCTTGGAATACTTTTTGGCTTGATCTGGTTTGTATCTGGCAATTGGCTTGGCGACAAAGTTATCGGCTTTTTAAAATCATCATCAGGTGGTTTTTTTAGCGCCATTACCTATGTAACACTTTTTGTTAAAGGTTTAGCAGTTGCCTCACTGATTATCATTTTAGCCAAAGTTATTATTGGAAGGCCCATCTCAAAATTTCTGTATATCTTAGTGGGGCTTGGGCTGCTTGCTTTGCTCTTTGAGTATTTTATTTTAGCTTGACCAATGAATGAATTGACATTTCTTTTGTTAAGCTTACATTAACATATCAAACATAATATATATTTAGCCATTATAATTTTTAATTTTTTCAAAATGCATAATTATTTAAAAATTTCTTTGTTGATCTTTATCGTTGCAACCCAATGCTTTGCCGGAAATGTTCGTAACGTCAAAGAGCTGAGTGACTATTATGGCTATCGGTGCGATGCCTATAATTCATCAGAACCAACAGTGACGATGAAACCAATAACGAGTTCTAAATCCAAAGCGGAAGCCCTTACTGACTATACCGGCTCCATGAATGAATTTCTGCATAAGGTTAATCAAAAACGCCGAGCCTCTTCGGATGAAAAAAAGCTAGCGCTTCAATCGATTATGGGTACAGCTCTCATGTATGGAGAAACCAGTTATTACGCCCGGAATAATCATCTTATAGATACTCCTCTTTTCAGACATTTTGAGGCTTTAAGATATGCAGAAGCTCTTTGTAGTAAATACGTCTTGCAAATACGAACTGGCAAAGATGAAACGCCTGATATAACAAGGAATTACCGCTCTAACCTCGAAAAATTTAGCAAAGTTAAAGCTGAAGTATTCGACGACTGGTTTGCAGAAACCCTAAAGCAACATGGATTAGGGTTTACAAAAACGCTTCCAATTATGAAAGGTTCCGGACCACAAGAAGAATTAGATCAATACATTAAAGGCATTAAACCTGTTTTTCTAATTGCTATTGCAGATTTATATTCTAAGCATATTAAGCCAGCATTAAAACAGATACCAAGAAAAAAACTAGATATTCTTATAACCGAAGCAGATAAAATAAAAGCATTACAAGACGCGCAAAGAAAGCTTGTGTCAATCCATACAAAACTTGATGAGATTAATGAAGAGATTGCAAGGAATACGCCCTCTCCTTCTGCAGACACAAGCGAAGAAGAAAAAATGGGTGAAATAGTCTTAATGGAAACTGAGGCGAAATTAAGTCTCTCAGAACTTAGGAAACAACTAGAAATAGAGAATGAAATAATAGAGCATCTTATCAAACTAACTGTAAATTCTGAGGAAAAGAAAAAATTTGGAGATACGCCAATAATAAGAGATGGAAAAGAATTGTCATCAGCGCAGGAGCTGCTAAACCTATCAAAACTTGATCATCAAGAAAGAGCAAAAAGACTGAAGAAATTAATCCAAATAAAAAGGGGAAATAAACTTGAAAATCGAAAAGCTGAGCTTGAAGCCAAAAAAGCCGAGCTTGAGCTTGAAATCCGTAAACTTGAGGTCACTACGCCTAAAGCCAGTGACGGGAAAACATCTTCATCTTCTATTAAATTTTCTAAGGATGTAAGCGGATACTTAGTAGACCCAAACAAACCTTATCATAAGACTAGAGAGTTACAAATACGTTTGTCCCTAAAAGAGACAAGTGGATGAAGCCCCCCTTAAAGTACCGAAATATAACCATCAAATCATCCACCCCTAAAAGATGAAATTTGAAAAACAAATAAATTCTGAAAAATTAGACTATTTTCACCCTAATGAGATTGATGTTATTCTCATTTGGTTTCAAACATTTCATTTTTTGGGTTAATAAATTCATGGATATCCCAATAATCGCTTTTGCAAAGCTGACGCCCAAGCCTGAATTTTATGAATTGGTTAAAGACGCGCTTTTAGAAATTATCCCAAAAGCCTTAAAAAACCCAGGCTGTCAGCGTTTAAACCTTTATGAAGCAAAAGATGAAGGCATGGTTTACATCTATGAAGCTTGGGAAAACGAAACTGCATACGATTACCATCTAGCCCAAGACTATACAAAAGAAGCCTTAACGAACCTGCAAACATGGCTTGCAACGCCTATAGAGGTTATTGAACTTTCTCAACTTATCTAACATTTCTAGGAAATTTTCTCATGCCCCCCTCTTTCGATTTTCATTTTTTTATCTGCCAAAATGAGCGGCCAGCCAAACATCCTCGCGGGTGCTGTTTATCAAAGGGTTCAGACAAACTATTGAATTACATGAAAGCCCGCGTTAAGGAGCTTGGCATTCAAAACATACGCATCAACAAAGCAGGATGCATGGATCAGTGCGAAAAAGGTCCTGCTATGGTTGTTTACCCGGAAGGTGTTTGGTATAGCCCCAAAACATCTGAAGACGTTGATGAAATCATAAATTCTCATATCCTTAAAAAATGCCCACCCAAACGGCTTTTGATGGAGTAAACTGCGTTTGTATCGAGTAGAATCACTATATCGTCATTGCGAGGAACATCGTTCCGTGGCAATCCAGAAGATGTATTTATGCCTAAATGCTTTTTCTAGATCGCCACGCTCCGCTCGCGATGACGATAATTATTATCGCGTCATAAAAAGTTTTGTATACCTCATTAAAAGTTCACTCTAACAAAAGGAAAATTGCTGTGTCTCAAGCAACTGCTTCTTCTAACGATCTTGGTATCATCGATCTCAAAGATTTACCCGAATGGAATCTTAGTGATTTATATACTTCTTCAACGGACCCTAAAATCGAATCAGATTTAAAATCCTCTACTCAACAAGCTGAGGCATTTTCTAAAAAATATAATGGTTTTTTTAAAAAAGGCGGTTGGAGGGGAGATGACCTTTTTGAGGCCATCAATATTTATGAAAAAGTAAGCGAAATCCTTGGAAGGGTGGCAAGTTTTGCGGGGCTTTCCTATTATCAAAACTTAAAAAACGAAAAGTCTCAGCGCTTTTATCAAGAAATCCAAGAAAAACTAACAGCGATTGGCTCGCACTTCATTTTCTTCACCCTTGAAATTAACACAATCCCAGATGAAGATCTTGAAAAGGCGATTAAATCATCCACTTCTCTTAAGCATTATGAGCCCTGGCTGAGGCAAGTTCGCACCTTTAGGGCGCACCAATTGTCCGAAGATCTTGAAAAATTGCTGATAGAAAAATCCCTCACCTCAAGCAGGGCATGGAATCGCTTGTTTGATCAGACCTTAGCCAATATGAAATTTATTTTAGATGGTCAAAGCCTAACACTGCCTGAGGTTGTAGATCTTTTAAATAGCAAGGACCCAGTAATTCGAAGACAAGCCGCAACTTCTCTGTCAGATGGGCTCAGTCAGCATTCCTCCCTTCTAACGATGGTCACCAATGTCCTTGCCAAGGACAAAGAAATTGAAGACACCTGGCGCAAATACCCCGATCCTGCCAGCGAAAGGCATCTTGCCAATCAAGTAGAACCAGAGGTTGTTAATGCTTTAGTAAACGCCGTTAAAAGTAGCTATCCACGATTATCTCACCGCTATTATCAATTAAAAGCTAAGCTTTTGGGGCAACCCATCTTGCAGTATTGGGATCGAAATGCCCCCCTTCCCGAAATTGATGACCAAAAAATCAGCTGGATACAAGCCAGAAAAACCGTACTTGAGGCTTATACCAGTTTTAGCCCCAAAATGGCAGAAATCGGTAAACAGTTTTTTGATAAAAACTGGATTGATGTCCCGGTCAGAGACGGTAAAACTTCAGGTGCTTTTTCGCATGGCACAGTGCCATCGGTGCATCCCTATATCCTTTTGAATTACCAAGGACGTCCCCGTGATGTGACAACCCTTGCCCATGAATTGGGTCATGGGATCCATCAGGTTTTATCAGCCAAGCAAGGATATTTTTTGGCAGACACCCCTTTGACCATTGCTGAAACAGCTTCGGTTTTTGGAGAAATGCTGACCTTTAGATCTCTTTTAAAACAAGAAAACGACCCGCTTCGTAAACGTCAATTGTTAGCATCCAAGGTCGAAGACATGCTCAATACCGTTGTTCGCCAAATCGCTTTTTATGAATTTGAAAGACAAGTTCATGAAAAAAGGCGCCAAGGGGAATTATCAACAGAAGATTTAGGCGATATTTGGATGCAAACCCAAACGGAAGCCTTAGGTGCTGCTGTTTATGTGGATCCATTAACCCGCCCTTATTGGGGATATATTTCACATTTCATTCATTCACCCTTTTATGTGTACGCCTACGCTTTTGGTGATTGTTTGGTCAATTCATTATATGCGGTTTATGAACAACAGCCTGATGGTTTTGCTGAGAAGTATTTAGATCTTTTGTCTAGTGGCGGCAGCAAGCTTCATGCAGAGCTTCTTGCCCCCTTTGGTCTGGATGCAAAACATCCTGACTTTTGGCAAAAGGGACTTGATATGATCGCTAAACTGATTGATGAGTTGGAAGCTTTGGTGAATGGACAATAATTCTGTCGCAGCATCTCTTAAACGGTATTTTCAAGTTGGAACAACCGTCGGAGGCCTTGCGGCCAGAGTTGTTGGGCAGCATTATTTAGGACAGTCCATTGATGATGAAGCTTATGCGCGCTCGTTAAAAGAGGCGCTTGGTAAAATGAAGGGCCCCTTGATGAAGGTTGCACAGTTTTTGGCAACGATCCCTGATGCCATTCCTTATGAATACGCCCAAGAACTTCTTGAACTGCAATCACAGGCTCCATCCATGGGCGTTCCCTTTGTAAGGCGGCGTATGGCAAGCGAACTGGGCCCTAATTGGCAAAGTCATTTTAAAGGGTTCGATCAGTCAGCCTTTGCAGCGGCGTCCCTTGGGCAAGTGCACAAAGCTGTTGATCACAAGGGAAATCATTTAGCTTGCAAGCTTCAATATCCAAATATGCAGACTGTGGTGGAAACAGACCTTTCTAATCTCAAGATGGTTTTAGGGCTTTATCATGTTTGGAATAAGGCCCTTGATACATCTGAAGTTCAACAGGAAATCATCAGCCGTCTTTTAGAGGAATTGGATTACGAACTAGAGGCAAAACATATCAGCGTTTATGAAAAAATCTTTGAAAATGATGAAACCATTCATGTTCCAAAAGTGTATCCAGAACTTTCCACCAAACGCCTTTTGACCATGAGCCTGATGGAAGGCCGCCCTCTTTTAACATGCGTTGATAAAGAAGAAAGTTTTCGAAATGAAATCGCAGATAGACTCTTTCAGGCCTGGTATTTACCCTTTTATCATCACGGCGTTATTCATGGAGATCCTCACCCCGGTAATTATCTGATTACAGATGACGGATTTGTTAATTTGCTGGATTTTGGCTGCGTGAGGCATTTTCCGGATACATTTATCCAAGGGGTCATTGATTTATATCACGCCCTATTGTACGGGCGCCCTGAACAGGCTGTTGCTGCCTATGAAGCCTGGGGGTTTTCTAATTTAAGTATCGAGTTGATCGAGATCATGAACGAATGGGCAAAACTTTTGTACGACCCCCTTCTTGATGACAGAGAGCGCCCCATTCAAGAAAACTTTAGTGGGGCTAGGGGCTGGGAAACAGCAACAAAAGTGCACAGCGAACTTCATCGTTTAGGTGGCATTAAACCACCCAAAGAATTCGTCTTTATGGACAGAGCTGCTGTTGGATTAGGCTCTGTTTTTATGCGCCTAAAGGTCGAGCGGAACTGGCACAAAATGTTCGAAGAATTGATTTATAGTCGTGCTATAAGTTTATTTAATAACCAAAATTAATGACCTGTTCATTAAAAGGAAAAAACAATGCCAAATGATTCAGTCCCTTTTTGGCAAAAACCTGTTTCAGATTTATTTAAAGAACTCTCAGCGCATTCGGATGGACTTACAAGCGAGCAATCAGAAACCTTTTATAAACGTTATGGCTCCAATTCACTTGAAACCACCCACAGACGAAATGCTTTAATTTCATTTATCCTTCTTTTTAGAAACCCGCTTGTTCTTCTTTTACTAATATCCGCAATTCTGGTCGCCCTTGTTGGCGAAATGAAAAGTGCGCTTTTAATCAGCGTCATTACCCTAACCAGCACGCTTATCGATTTTGTTCAAGAAAGGAAAGCCAACCAGGCGGCGGAACTTTTAAGAAAGAGAGTGAAAGCAAGAACTTTAGTTTTTAGAGATTTCAAAAAACAAGATATAGACACAGAAAATCTTGTACCCGGCGATGTCGTAGAACTTTCTGCAGGAGATTTAGTCCCTGCTGATGGCTATGTGCTTGAAGCTAAAGATTTCTTTATAGATCAATCCTCTCTTAGCGGTGAAAGCTTTCCTTGTGAAAAGAGTTCTACCCAAAACCCCACACCAACCCCCCAATTAACCGAGGCTTCAAATGCTGTTGCAATGGGATCGTCAGTCATTAGTGGCTGGGCGCGTGTTCTTATTTGCCAAACCGGATCTAGGACATTATTAGGGTCCATCGCCAAAACGTTAGATGATGAACAATTTACAAATTCCTTTTATATCAGCATGCAGGAATTTGGCATGTTCTTAATGCGATTAACGCTTACCCTTGTCTTTATAGTTCTGGTCATTAACCTTTATTTAGGAAGACCCTGGCTTGAAACATTCCTCTTTTCCATAGCGCTTGGGGTTGGCATGACCCCTGAGTTTCTTCCCATGATTGTCTCTGTGTCTCTCGCTCATGGCGGGAAAAGGCTAGCAAAGCAAAATGTTATCACAAAAAGACTCTCTTCTATTTATGCACTAGGTAGAATGGATGTTTTCTGCACCGATAAAACAGGAACATTGACCGAAGCCCACCTTAGGCTTGATCAAGCCATCAACCCGCATGGAAAAGAAAATGAGCGTGTTTTTTTATTAGGTTATCTGAATAGCTATTTTGAAAGCGGCTTTAAAAGCCCCATTGACGCAGCTATCCTCGAGAACAAAAGCATTGATGTAAAAGCTTGGAAAAAAATAGATGAAGTCCCCTTCGATTCCTCACACAGACGAATTTCTGTTTTACTTGATAATGAAAAAGAACGACTTTTCATCCTCAAAGGCCCTTTAGAGGATATTTTGAAAACTTGCCAATATATAGAAGATGAAATTACCAGAGAAATTAAAGAACTGACCCAAGAAGAACGGGAGAAAATCCTTTCCATATTTCTTTCCTTAAGCGAACAAGGTTTCCGCGTTTTAGGAGTTGCATTTAAGAATGTTCCGCAAACGCACCTTCATGCTTCAAGAGAAGATGAAAAGGGCCTTGTTTTTAGCGGATTTTTAAGTTTTTTTGATAAACCTTGTCAGGATGCTGGGGAGGCTGTTCGCCTGCTTTCAAAAGATGGCATTCAAGTAAAAATCATTACAGGCGATAATGAACATGTCACAAAATATTTATGTAAAAAGTTAGATATAACCATACAGGGCCTTTTAACAGGCGAGGAAATAAAATTACTGACCGATCAACAATTAAAGATACTCGTCCAGAAAACAAATCTTTTTTGCAAAGTGACCCCTGATCAAAAAGGCCGGATTATCCGCATCCTTCAAAGCAATGGCCATATTGTTGGGTTCTTAGGCGATGGCATTAATGATGTTTCGGCCCTTCATGAGGCTGATGTTGGAATTTCGGTTGAAAATGCAGTTGATATCGCCAAGGAAGCCGCTAATTTTATTCTTTTGGAAAGAACCCTAACTGTGATTCACAACGGTGTGTTAGAGGGAAGACGCACTTTTGCAAACATCTTAAAATACATCATGATGGGCACAAGTTCGAATTTGGGTAACATGATCAGCATGGTTGGGGCGTCTTTTTTCCTTCCCTTTTTACCCATGCTGCCTGTTCAGATACTTCTTAATAATCTTTTGTATGATTTATCAGAAATTGCGATTCCTTTTGATTATGTTGACGCTGAGCAATTAGACATACCCTCTAAATGGAGTATCGCCTTCATTAAAAAATTCATGTTAGCCTTGGGGCCATTAAGTTCTCTGTTTGATTTTTGTTTATTTTACATACTGCTTTCATTTTTTAAAGCAGATGCTTCTTTCTTTCAAACAGGCTGGTTTTTAGGATCTTTGGCAACTCAAATTTTGGTAATTTTCCTTATTCGCACCAAAAGAAATCCGTTTAAAAGTAGACCACATCCTTATTTAATAGCATCATCTCTTGGGGCTTTAGCGTTTGGAATATTTCTTCCTTGGAGTTCCTTCTCGTCCCTCTTTGAATTTCAAGCTCTGCCTTTCTCTTTCTTGATAACTTTATTTATTCTCGTTTTCCTGTATCTCTTCATAGCTGGAATAACAAAGAAATTTTTCTACAGAAAATTACAATCTCTCTAAATTCAGGTGCAAATGAAGCCAAAAATACTAAAAAAGAGAAAAAGAAGAAACAATTGTTGTAAAGCCTTTAAAAAATAAATAGCATTTCTAAGCATCCTCAAATTATGTCTCGGAGAAAAAATGCAGTTCCTTAGATACTTATTCGGTATTATTATTCACCTTGATCTAATATGCGTTGTACTAATCTTTTTAAGTGGAGCAGCTTATGTTCATAAATCCAGGAAAAAAGGGCACAAACTTCTAATCTCCAGCATTGTTGTTTTTTTCATCATTCATCTTTCGCCTGTTTCCAGAATTATGTTTTATCAATTGGAGCATAGATTCCCTCAAGAAATTGATCTTCCCAGTGATGCTAAAGGCCTTATTTTATTAGGCGGTAATTTTTCATTACTAGAAAGCCAGTCCAACGGTCGTCCCGTTTACAACTTAGCGGCTG
>JAIEMR010000009.1 GCA_019751935.1 Alphaproteobacteria bacterium | reverse complement strand
AGGTATTCAAGTTACCTGGATTGCCACGTCACTTTGTTCCTCGCAATGACAGGAAAAACATGACATCACGGGCAAAGCGTGGTGATTCAGAAAGTGGGAAACCATAAATTGTAGATTTCCCTTACTTCTCCACCATCCCTCTCAATACCTTCGCCAACTCAACATAACTCGTCAACGTTAAATTCTCAGGGCGTTCGGTCTCGGGCAGGCCTAAGGAATCCAGGGTGTTTTTTAATGCGCCTTCGCCAAACAATCCCTTTAAACTAGCACGGATCATTTTACGGCGCTGGCCAAATCCAGCGGCTGTTACCTTTTCAATAAAGGGGACAAGGGTTAGCTCATCAGCCGTCAGAGATTTTGGCGTGAAATGGACAACCGATGAAAAAACTTTGGGGGCAGGTTTGAATACATGCGGCGGCAGGTCAAAAACCCGGTCAACGTTGCACAAATATTGGCATAAAACAGACAGGCGTCCGTAATCTTTACATCCAGCGTCGGCAGTAATTCTCAAAGCTACTTCTTTTTGAAACATTAGAGTTAAGGATGTAATTCTTGATAAATCTTTTAGCCAAAATAACAGCAGGTTTGTGCCAACGTTATAGGGCAGATTTGCAATGATCTTAAGCTGGTTTGAACTTAACGATTGAGGGTTTATCTTAGCAGCATCTTCTTTTATAACCTGAAGCTTTCCTTGCGAAGCCTCGATCAACTTTTCAAGGGCTGCAACACAAGCTTGGTCTTTCTCAATTGCGAAAAGCTTATCAGGTGTTTGCTCCAAAATGGCTCTTGTCAAACCGCCCGGTCCAGGTCCTACTTCAATAACATCAAAACCTTTTAAGGTCCCAGCGACTCGTGCAATTTTAGCGATAATTTGCGGATCAAATAAAAAATTCTGGCCTAAGCTTTTTGAATGACCTTTGTGGCTTAAAAGATTGTTATCTTTTACAGTCTTATAAAGTGATGGCAGATCTGAAAGATCCGAGCTTTCATTTTCCTTTGACATCACCTATACCCTTCGCCTTTCAAAATACCAGTTCAAAAAACATCGGAACCTTCGGTACGGATGTATTATATATACACTTACGTTCCTCGGTCCTTGTTTTTTTTCTGGTCTTTTGAGATCCATTGGGTATATCTTACAAACCTTTTAGGCAGCAGCTGCTGCAGCTGTGACAGCATTTGGTAAAGATGCTGCTTTTTTCGTAATTTTAGGCTCTTCTTCTTTTACGCTTTCTGTTTTGTCATCAATAAAAGCAACGCTCTTTAATTTATTAAATTCACGCATTGCAACTTTATTCATTTTTTCTTGCTCTAGATGTTGTCTAACTTCTTCATGAGTTGGTAATTTTTCTTCTGGAGATTCCTTGCTGCAAAGCATAGTGATAAGGACATGATCTTCCATTCGAATTGGTTTTTGACATTGTCCAATTTTTGCGCTGTGAAACAATTTTTGAAAACCAGCAGGTAAGCTTGAGTAGCTTACTTTTTCAACAGCTTCACATTGATAACCGCACTCTTTTGCTTTTGCCTCTAATTTACTGCAGTGGCTTATTTTGTCCATTTCTTGGATATGCGTTTCAATGCGCTTATAATCTTCTTCTGATATTGAATCATGAAATGGGATGTAAATTTGCTTAAAGCTTATCTGCGTTTGCCCATAAGCCGGTTGCCCTGCTTTTTTAAAATCTTTCAACATGATGATTTTATAGCCCATTTGGGTGCGAATAGGTTCTGAAAAATGCCCCAAAGTTAATTTCTCAACAGCTTCTTCTACTTGAGGATCCATTTGTCCTTTTACCATCCAACCCACATGCCCCCCTTTGGAAGAAGAAGTTGCTTGGGAAAATTGTTGAGCCATTACGTGAAAATGAGCACCTTCTTTAAGCTGTCCATAAATTTTATCCGCATCTTTCTTAATTGCGGCTTCTTGCGTTGGGTTATCAATTCTAAAAAAGATTTCCGCTAATTCGTATTGATCTTTGTCTTTGTTTTGTTTTATTTTTTCAAGCTCAACCATAACTTCAGCTTCGCTAATCTGGATAATTGCGCCAAAGGCATCATGAATTGTTCTCATCCAAGCTAACTGCGCCCTTAATCTTTCCTCAAGGGTTTTGACTGGAATGTTATTTTTTTTAAACATTTCTTTCATTTGATCAACGGTCATTCCATTATCGGTAGCGATCTTTTTTATGGCTTCTTGTACTTCTGCATCTGTGATCAATATTTTTTGTTGTTTAGACGCAGCAAGCTGAATTTTCTCATCAATGAGACTCTTTTTAACTTGCCCTTTTATAGTTTCCAGCGTTTGGGCATTATTAGGAAGGCCTGCTGTTAGTAAAATCAACATAGCTCTATCATAAATGTCTTGAAGGGTTATAACATCCTTGTTAATAATAACGCCAATCTTAGCGCCATTTGAAAGAGAGGGGGACTGAGTGGCAGGCTGAGAGACTTCTTCTTTTTTTACACTTTCTTCACAAAAGGCTGAAGATAAAAAATTAAGCGAAATGCTAAATAGAAAGATGGAGAGAGACTGAATTTTCATAATCACCTTAAAACGAGACAAAAAATGACTGCAACTTCTGTTCATTGTTTTTAAAACATGCTAGCTTGGAAACATAAACTGTGAAGAGTATAGTTCTTTATCGAAAAACTCTAAACAAAATACCTTACCGTTTTTTTATAATGCTTTATCGAATAATATTCCAGTAAAACATGATTCTTTTATCACGCTATCTTTCTAAAAAATTACTTGTGATGACATCTGCATTGGTTGTTATCTTAATAGGTGCTGTCTGGCTGACACAATCATTGCGTTTCATAGAAATTATAGTGAACCACAGCGTTTCTTTGGGGGGATATTTTGCTCTAATAGTTTATTTAATCCCAGACCTTATGGCGACAATTTTACCAATATGCTTATTGATTGGAGGTTTACATGTTTATTCAAAGCTAATTGCCGAACATGAGATTCAAGTAATTAGAGCCCTAGGTTTAAGCAATTTTCAGATCTCTAAGCCATTGATAATATTAGGTTTGCTTGTGACTGCTCTTGTTTTTATTATTAATATTTATATTATGCCACTATCATTTCAGCAATTTCGTAATCAAGAATATCAAATTAGAAATCAATTCTCTGCATCCTTGATTAGAGAAGGTTCATTTAATGTCATTAATGGAACAACTGCCTATGTCAGAGAAAGAGGGCCTCAAGGTGAGTTTAAGGGAATCTTGATCTACGACCCTCATTTATCTAGCAATAAAGATGAAAAGGTTTCTGAAAATTCATATACCATCATTGCTGAAGAGGGTGTTATACACCAAGGAACAGAAGGGGTGGTTCTTGTTCTTAAAAGAGGGGGGCGCCAAGAGAAAGACAAGGTAACAGGAAAAATTTCTTTTTTTGCTTTTGATGAATTTGTTTTTGACCTTGAAAAGGCTCTAAAAAAGGAGTCTCCACGCATTACAAAGCCGTATGAGAAAAACCTTTCTGAACTTTTTTCTCCTGAACCAGATGAAGAAGCACATGTTCAGGCCCGCATGCGGAGTGAAGGGCACCAAAGACTTTTAACGCCATGGCTCGCATTAATTGACAGTTTGATCGTTTGCTTAGCCATGCTTAAAGGTGAATTTAACAGAAAAGGAAGACGTTATAGGGTGATTGTGGGGGCTTCATCAGCTTTGCTTGTTCATATTGTGCTTTATACACTTTTGAATCTAAGCGCCAAGTATTATTCTTTATTGATAGGATGTTATTTATTTATAGCATTTATAATACCGATTTTATTCATTTTCCTTGAGTCAGAGAGTATTCATTATAAAATTTTCTTAAGGAGAAAAATATAGTGTTATATTTTTTGTCCAGCTCTCTAAATAGATATTTTTGTAAATGTTTGCTTTTTTGGTTTTTTGTATGCCTTGGTGCAATTCTTGCAATTGTTAGTCTTTTTGAAATGGCCGAACTTTTAAGACGATCAATGAGTCATCCCAATATTTCGCTTTCGATTATTGGAGAAATGGTCCTTCTTAAAATACCTCAGCATATTGAGATGCTTTTGCCTTTTGTGACTTTTAGTGCTGCTGTTCTTTCTTTATGGCGTTTGAATCAAACTCAAGAAATTGTTTCAGCAAGAGCTTCTGGAGTCTCTGTTTGGCAATTAGTCGTGGGATTAAATGCTCTTGTTTTGGGATTTGGAATAATCTATTTGGTATGCATAAATCCTTTAGGGGCAGCTATGACGGCACGCCTTTCTCAAATTGAAGAAAAGACATTTGGGAATTCAAATAATCTTTTATCCATTTCCTCAAGCGGTCTTTGGCTTAGAGAAAGTAATAAAGAAGGAAAAACAATTATCCACGCTGACTTTTTTGATTTTTTGCAGAATAAATTTCAACAAGTTAGCTTTTATGATTATGACCAAGAAGGTGCTTATATAGGGCGCTATGATGCTAAAGAGGTTACTCTTCAAAACTCAGAGTGGAAATTAAAAAAGGTAACTTATTGGAATAAAGAGAGTATTTCTTATCCATCAGATACTGTCACACGTTCTACAGATTTGACACTTAAAAAAATTCAAGAAAGTTATGCGGCGCCAGAAAGTCTATCCTTTTGGAAAATTAGTGAATATATTGAGGTTTTGGAAAAAGCAGGACTTTCAAATATTCGTTATAAACTTCATTGGCATGGCCAAATTGCAAAAATTGGATTGATGATTGGTATGGTATTTCTTGCTTCTACCTTTTGTTTGCATCCAACCCGATATCGCAATGCCTCCTATTTAATTGCTTTGGGTATTTTATCAGGTTTCGTTATTCATTTTTCAAGCGATGTGATTTATGCATTAGGTTTGGCTGGTAAAATCCCAATTTTACTAGCGGCTTGGATTCCTACCTTGGTAACATTAATGTTAAGTATTAGTTTTTTGCTGCATCAAGAGGGCAGTGAATGAAGTGTTTATTTATAATCTTTTTATTGAGTTTTTGTGGAGGGATAGCAAGCTCTGCAACAGTAGATGCACATCAAGCACCATTTCAGGTCGGGGCTGAATCCCCTAAAAAGAAAAAGGTTTCTGATCTTAATAGTTTAAAAGCACAAAAGCTTACACCCCAGCAAAAACGAGATATGGAAAAAGGTGATATACCTATTCTATTTAAGGCCGATGAGATCACTTATCATGAGCATGACAAAATTATTACCGCTAAAGGAAATGTTGAGGTTACGCAATATGTTTTAAATGTGGGGTGGCGAATTTTACGTAGTGATAGATTACGCTTCGATCAAAAACAGGACAAAATATTCGTTTATGGAAATGTGAAATTAAAAGAACCTACTGGTGATATTATTTTTACTGAATCAGCTGAATTTACAGGGGATTTTAAAAAAGGAGTTATTGAAACCTTACGTTTGTGGACAAAAGATGAGTCTCAACTATCTGCTGCCAATGGGTTTCGAGAAGATGGAAATGAAACTCATTTTAAAAAAGCAATTTATTCTCCCTGTAAAGTTTGCAGGAAGGATGATGGAGGATCAACTTTACCTCTTTGGCAGATAAAAGCTGAAAGAACAATACATGATAAAGAATCACAGACAATAACTTACTATAATGCACGTTTAGAGCTTAAAGGTGTTCCTGTTTTTTACATGCCTTATTTTTCGCATCCTGATCCTAAGGTTAAAAGAAAATCTGGGCTTTTATTTCCGACATACGGTGTTTCAAAAGATCTTGGAACTCTTGTTAGTCTTCCAGTGTATTACGCAATTGCCCCAAACCACGATTTGACAATCACGCCTATTAAAACTACAAAGCAAGGGGGGATTATTACATCAGACTATCGCCATCGTTTTCGTGATGGGGAAGCGGCTCTTTCAGGAAGTTATACAAAAACACGTGGGCTTCAACCTGTTACAACACCTCAACCTCTCAATGGCCCCCGTTTACCCAAACCAGATCGTTGGCACCTTATGAGTAAGGTTAAATATGACATAGATGATGAACGCCGAGTGTCTCTTGATTTAAACAGAGCCAGTGATACAACTTACCTTGGACGTTATCCAGTTGTAACGCAGAGAGCGCCAAGTTTTATTCAGAACAGAAATTTAACCTCTACCGTAAACTTTGAAAAATTTCATGGAGATAGTTATTTAGGGGCTAAGGGATTGTCATTTCAAACAGATGCTCCTAAAACAACGCCACTTATTTTTCCTTCTGCTAGATATCACAATCAATATGAACCAGATAAATGGGGAGGAATCTTAAGCACGGATGGAAATCTTCTCTCTTTATCTCGCCAAACACCTGTACCTGGAAGGTTGGCGACTCAAATGCAAAGACTTTCAAGTGGCGTTACTTGGAAATTGCCCTATCAAACCAAAAATGGACAGTTACTAACATTTGAGGCAAGTGGGAGAATGGATGCATACTATTTTAGACGTTATCAATTTTCCGCGACTCCTCTTTCAGGTCCTAAAGGACCGCACTTAGAGCACACGACTGGTCGAATTTTCCCCCAGACGAGTGTTGATTGGCGTTATCCATTATTGAAGCAGCTGGCTCATGCTGATTGGATTTTGCAACCTATGGCTATGGTTGCGGCAAGTCCTCCTCAATTGATCAATTTACGCACTCCAAATGAGGATTCAACGACTTTTGAATTGGATGATACTACCCTTTTTCTACCTAATCGTTTTGATGGAATAGATAGGACAGATACAGGTTATAGAACGGTTTATGGAGCAGAAAATACTTTTTATTTTTCAAGACAAAGAAGCGTAAATGTATTTTTAGGACAAAGCAGACGCCTTGATCACCGACAGGTTGTAGCTTCTGGTTTAGGAGAAGACAACAACAGATCAGATTATGTGGCGCGTATAAAAGTAAAACCGATTAAGTGGTTAACTACGCGTTACCGTTGTTCAATTAATCCGCAAGATAATAGACCCAGATATTCTGAGCTTGGATTTACTGTTGGTCAAAAAGCATTTCGCGTTGATGCGGGTTATGTGTATTTAAATAAAAAAGCCACTATAAAACAGCAAGATATCTCTCAAGTTAATTTTCAAATCAGCTCTCAAGTTGTTGATAACTGGTCATTATCATTGGGACAAATTCGAAATTTAAAACACAACCGTGGAGGAAGTTCATTAGCGAATTTTCTACTTGCAACCTATAAAGATGAATGTTTTCAAGTTGACGCAGGTCTTTATAAAACGTCATATAATGACAGAGATATTCACCCAGATTCAGGCTTCCTCATACAAATTACCTTTAAAAACCTAGGAAATTTCACACCTTATAACGCGCCGAGATATCCTGGATCGCCGTTAACAGCTTTTTAAATACTGATGACAAATTCTTGGATAGATGAATTATTTAGGCGTTTGCAAGAGCTGAATCCAAAGCCTGAAACTGAGCTTTTGTATACAAATCCTTATACGCTTTTGGTTGCAGTTGTTTTGTCTGCACAAGCTACCGATAAGGGCGTTAATAAGGCAACTGCCGAATTATTCAAAGTAGCGGACACTCCTGAAAAAATGGTGAATCTTGGTGAGGAAAGGTTGTCGGGTTATTTAAAGACCCTTAATCTATACAAGACAAAAACGAGGAATGTAATAGGTCTGTCCCGCATTCTTTTAGAACGTTATAAGGGGCAAATCCCAAAAGATCGCGAGGCATTGGAGAGTTTACCTGGAGTTGGCCGTAAAACCGCAAATGTGGTTTTAAATGTGGCTTTTGGTAAAGAAACTATTGCTGTAGATACCCATATATTTCGTGTAGCGAATCGCACTGGGCTTGCGGTTGGCAAAACACCCTTAGATGTTGAAAAAGTTTTAGAAAAAGTTATACCTAAAGAATTTCGTTTGCATGCACATCATTGGTTGATTTTACATGGCCGTTATATTTGTACTGCTAAAAATCCAAAGTGTGAAGTTTGTCCTATTTCTGATCTTTGCCAATATTTTAAAAGTAAAATTTAATGGGTTCACTTACTGTTTCATCTGCTAGAGAAATTACTGGTGTTTTGGACATACCCGGGGATAAATCAATCAGCCATAGAGCCCTTATTTTAAGTTCTCTTGTGAAGCATTCTGTACAGATTTTAAATTTAAACCAAGGTGATGATGTTGCTTGTACCAGAAAAGCTTTGGAGCAGCTTGGAGTTAATATTCAAAATGATAGAAAAGGAATATTGAAAGTGAAATGCTTAGATCACTTTATCCAACCCAAATCATCTTTGTATTTAGGAAATTCAGGAACATCAGCAAGATTGGTGATGGGCCTTTTGGCATCTTGCGAATTTGAAACTCATATTTCTGGAGATGTTTCGCTTCAAAAGCGTCCTATGGAAAGAGTAATGCAGCCTTTATCACGTATGGGAGTCAATTTTAAGGAAACAAAAGGATGTCTTCCTGCGATACAAACAGGCACGCGCAATCTGTTACCAATATCTTATAGGCTACCTGTTCCATCTGCTCAACTTAAATCATCCCTTTTAATTGCGGCATTATCAGTTAATGGAATTACGCGAATTATAGAACCTGCTTTATCCAGGGATCATACAGAACGGTTGATGAAGTTTTTGGATATGCCTTTAAAAGTTTATTACGAAAATAAAGAAAGAGTTTTAGAGGTTACAGGTCCTTATCTTCCTAGTAAGGCAAAAAGTATCTTATTAGATATTCCGGGGGATTCATCAGCTGCTGCGTTTTGGATAACTGCATCTCTTCTCGTGAAAAACTCTAATTTAAGAATTAATAACGTTTGTTGGAATCCTTTTCGAAATGTCTTTGTAGATATTTTAAAAAGGATGGGTGGACAAATTCAAACTATATCTCAAAAGTCCCAAATGGGCGAGGAATGCACTGATATTATCAGTCAAACAAGCTTGTTGCACGGGATTGAAATTTCTGCAGATATTGCACCATCCTTAATTGATGAATATCCGATCTTAGCTGTTGCTGCAGCCTTTGCAAATGGACGATCTATTTTTAGAGGGCTTCAAGAGTTGCGCTTTAAAGAATCAAACCGACTAGAGACAATAGAAAGTAATTTAAAAGCATGTGGCGTTAGATGCTATGTTCAAAATAATGACTTATTTATAGAGGGAAAAGGATTTGATTCAATTTCAAATCCTATAGAAATCTATCCTCAACATGATCATAGAATTGCTATGGCATTTAGTATTTTTGCCCTTGCTTCTTTTCATCCAATTACAATTCATCAGACAAAAACAGTTATGAGCAGTTATCCAACTTTTTACAAAGAGTTATCAAAATTTTCAAATTTTAATCCTGGTCACTAGCTCAATAGCGTGCTCGGGCGGGATATGATAAAACTCAGTCGGGTTCATAGAATTTCTTGCTAACTGAACAAATACCCGCTCTTTCCAACCTTTAAATATTTTACGGCTTGATCTTATAGGGAAAACACGACTGATAAAAAAGTAAAAATTATGGGGATTGAAGTTTGCGTTTAGGCTGCAAAAGTTTGAGATCAACTTGAAGACATGTGGGGTTTCTTTAAAACCATAATAAGCATTTACTTGATAGATTCCGGGGAAAATTTCCTTAGTGGTTAAACGCTGCGAAGAATTTACAGTTGGGACGTCTTTAGTGGTTATTGTTAACAAAATGATACGTTCATGAAAAGTTTGATAATGTAAAAGCCCAAGCTTTAAGGCAGTTGGTATGCTATCTTGAATGGGTGTAATATAGACTGCTGTACCTTTTTTCTTTGTAAAATTTCCTTCTTTCAAAACTAACAAAAGTTCATCAAAAGTCATTTCATTTTTCTTAATTTCTTTTTTCAATTCTTGTCTACATTTGTACCATGTGTACATCACTCCATATACGCCAAGCGCAATAAGAAGTGGTAGCCATCCTCCATGAAAAATCTTTGCTAAGTTTACACTGCAATAAAAAACATCAATAACTATTAAAGGGCTGAAAATAAGGCCAATTTTCCAAACTTTCCATTCCCAAAAATAATTGGCAACCATCATGATCAGTATACTTGTCATCAACATAATGGCAGAAACAACCAGTCCATAAGCAGCAGCTAAATTACTTGATGTTTTAAAAATGAGAACAAGAAGAATAGTTGAGATCATCAAAAGGATATTAAGAGAAGGGATATAAACCTGCCCAATTTG